>JASMCJ010000022.1 GCA_030753365.1 Candidatus Woesearchaeota archaeon | reverse complement strand
TTGAATCTTGAAGCGAATGGCGCGAAAGCGATAAAGTCATCATTTTCAAGAATCTTTCTTTTTGATTCTGATTCTTTTTCAATGATTGAGCAGTAAGGGCAGGTTTTCTGTTTTTTTACAGCGTCCATCTTTTCTTTTATTGGAGATGGTATCATATCAAGCGTTGAAAGCTGAGTGTGTGAATGGATTAATGAAGTGCCGGCTTCTCTTCCATGATTTTTGAAGATAAGCACATATTTTACATTCTTTTCTTCTGATAATTCTTTGATTCTTATTGCATAGACCATTAAGATGTTTCTTATGTCATCTTCTGATAAGTCAGAGAGCTGTTTGCTGTGGTCAGTGGTTTCAACAATAACTTCATGATAACCGTAAGCGCAGTTTTTCTTAAGTGATCTGGTTGACTTAGGCTTTTTACAATCTAATGTTACAAAAGGGAACATATTAGGGAACCATCTGACCTTCCAGCCGTCTTTATATTCCAATCTACCGGTTTCTTTTGGAGTTAATTTTTCATTTCCCGGACAGAAGTAGCATGTCTTGCTTATTTTTTTTGATTCTTCTTTCTTGAACTCTCTTGGCCTCTTTTTCCTGTCCTCAGCAATAATTACCCATCTGTTGAGGATGTAATCTTTTCTGAGCTCGTTCATTTTATGCCTCTTTTACGATTTAGCAAAATCTCGAAGTATATAAATGTTTTTTAATCTGATTTTTTTGTATAAGTTTTCTATAAATTTATATAGCTCTTTATTTTTGTTATTGGTATGAAGTTTAAAAACCTTATAATTGTTGGAACATCGCATATTGCTAAGCAGAGCATGCGTGAAGTAGAGGAGGCTGTTTCAAACAATAAGCCTGATATTATAGCGATTGAGCTTGACAGAAGAAGGTTTATTGCTTTAATGCATAAGAAGAAGGGGAAGAAAGATAGAATAAGATTAAGGGATATTAGGAGAATAGGTGTTAAAGGTTATCTGTTTTCTTTGATTGGCGGTTATGTGCAGAAGAAGCTGGGAAAGATTGTTGGAGTTGTGCCAGGCTCTGATATGAAGAAGGCGATAAAGCTTGCAAAGAAGAACAATCTTCAGATTGCGCTTATTGACCAGGACATTGAAGTTACATTGAAGAAGTTTTCAAAGAGTTTTACATGGAGAGAGAAATGGCATATTGTTGCTGATATATTTAAGGGGATTTTCTTTAGGAAGAATGTTGTTCAGTTTGATTTGAGCAAGGTGCCTGATGAGCAGGTTATTAAGAAGATGATGAAAGAGGTTAAGGTGAGGTATCCTAACCTTTACAGAGTGCTGGTTACTGAAAGGAATAAGATAATGGCTGTTAACCTTTTTAAGATTATGAAAGAGCATCCTGATAAGAAGATTCTTGCAGTGGTGGGAGCAGGACATGCTGAGGATATGATGAAGATTATAGAAGGTAAGCATAGATTGTATTGAGTTATAAGTTAAAGCAGAAAGAGTGACAAGTGTTAAATAGTTATCATCTTGCCCAAAGGACCCGGATTAATTACTCTTGTATCCTTGATTTTATCTTCTTTTTCAGCATTCTCATGAAGATGGCCGCAGACATTTAAGGTTATTTTGTTTTTGTCAATAAACTTCCTTATAGGCTTACTGCCGCAATGCTTTTCCATGATTTTGTCAAGTCTTGTGTTGTATGGGGGAGCATGGGTTATTAATACTCTTTCTTTGTAAGGCTTTAGCTTTGTTTCAAACTGTTTTGCAGCTTTCTCAAAGCCTTTGTCTTCTGTTGAGAAGCCGCCTCCGCCATAGCCTAAGAATATAGTATCATCAACTACATGGCTTTTTTTGTGCAGAAAGATAAGGTTTGGGAACATTTTGCATACATTTCTCATGTCATCTTCAGTTTCATGGTTGCCATGTATTATAAAGCAGGGTATTTTCAGCTTACTGAGCTCAAAGAGGATGTATTTCATGCCCTGCTCAAATATTGTTAAATCTCCTGCGCAGGCTATTGCATCAGGCTTTTCTTTCTTGACTTTCTTGGTTATGACTTCCAAAGCTTTTAATGAGCTGTGGAGGTCAACTAGTGCAAGGATTTTCATTATGAAAAAGAAAAAGGAGAAAGGGGTTTATATAGTTATTCAAAATAATCTACACCGTTCTGGAATATCTTTAAACTTGGACCTATGTTGGGAGATTTTATATCTAATTCTTTATATTTTCTTCCAAGACTGCGCCAATGAGGGAGTTGAGTGAATTCTATTGCCCTTTCAGGGTGGGGCATCATGCCAAGAATTCTTCCAGTTTCATCTGTGATGCCTGCAATATTTTCAAGGGAGCCGTTAGGGTTTGAAGGCTCTTTTCCATTGTGATAATCAAATATCTCTCCTTCAAAATATCTTAGAGCAATCATGCCTTTTTCATTTAATCTCATTAATGTTTTGTTGTCTGCATAGAACTTTCCTTCAACATGAGCTATAGGAAGACTTAATCTAGATATGTCTTTTAGCCAAGGAGTGTAACTGTCTACCTTTAGATCAATCCATGTGTCAATATATCTTGCTGAATCGTTGTATGTTAAAGCAACCTGCTGGTTTTGGTGGCTGTTTAATGCAGGAAGCAGGCCAAGGTTTGCCATTACCTGGAAGCCGTTGCATACTCCTAGAACTAGATGATCGTCTTCAGTAAATCTTTGGAGTTCATCCCTAAGATTATTTCTTATCCTGTTTGCCCAAGCCATGCCTGAGCCTATATCATCACCATAAGAAAAGCCTCCTGGGAACATTAGAATTTGGTAATCAAACAATTTGCTTTTGTTTCTTATCAAATCTTCCATGTGAATAATGTCTGCTTTTCCGCCTGCTTTTTCAAAGGCGTACTTGGATTCAAGCTCACAATTTGTTCCATGCTCTTTTAGGATTATAGCTTTTGGTGTTGCCATGTTAATAACCTCTAAATGTTGATTTGTATGATTCAAGCATTGAATCTATGGTTGTATTAATTATGGATTGATTGTATAATCCTTTGATATTAAATGAGGTATCTTCTTTCATTATGCCAATCTGTGAAAAAGAGTTGCCTTGCATGCTTTTTTCAAATCCTTCTTTATTTTCAGGAGAAACTGTTGCAAGTATTCTTCCTTGAGTTTCTGAGAATAATGTTAAATCATCGTAATTAATAGTCCCTGAGATGGTTTCTAAGGAGATGTCCATGCCAAGATTTCCGCCCATTGCGGTTTTGGCAAGCGCTATGGCAAGGCCTCCAATTTCAACACTTTGGGCAGATGCTATTAATCCCTTTTTAACACAAGTGGAATATGCTGAATATAATTTAAAGTTGTTCTCTGCATCAACTGTTGGAACATTGTTTCCTATGGGCTTTTCTTTGCTTTCTTTTTCTCCGTGCATTGCATAGTACTCTGAGCCGCTAGATTCAAAATCTAATGTATCTCCTAAGACATAGACAAGGTCTCCAGCTTTTTGAGTATCAAGGCTTACTGATTTTCTTATATCGTCTATGATGCCTATTGCTGTGATTAGTAAAGTTGGAGGAATTGAGATTTTGATAGGGTTTCCATCTTTGTCATAACCTTTGAAGTCATTGAACATGCTGTCTTTGCCTGATATGAAAGGTGTTCCATAAGCTGTTGCATAATCGTAGCAGGCTCTTGCAGCAGCTTTTAACTGTCCTAATCTTTCAGGTTCATCTGAAGAGCACCAGCAGAAGTTGTCTAGTATTGCTAACTGTTCAAGATCAGCGCCTGCTGTGACTGCGTTTCTTATTGCTGTGTCAATTGCGCAGGCTGCCATATGGTATGTGTCAATGTCGCTGTAGGAAGGATTTATTCCCTGTGATATTACTACTCCTTTGTTTGAGTTTAGCAGAGGTTTTGTTATGGTTGCACTTGAGCATACTTTGCCTTTGCCTTGCAATGGCTTTAATACTGAGCCACCCTGGACTTCGTGGTCATATTGGTTTGAGATGAACTCATGGCTTGCGATGTTATGCCTGCTTAGCATTGAATGGAATGTTTCGGTTAGGTCATCTAGTGAAGGAATGTTTGGTTCTTTATGGAAATGTTGTGTGTAGATTGTTGTTAGTTGTTCTTTTGGAAGTCCGTCGTGTAAGAAGTGCATGTCAATGTCCATTATGGTTTGGTTATTGTAATTGACAATGCATTTGCCTGAGTCTGTGAATTCTCCTATTATTGTGGCTTCAACCTTTCTTCTGGTCGCTAACTCTGAGAATTGCTGCCATTTATGTTTTGGAACTGCAAGCGTCATTCTTTCCTGCGATTCTGAAATCAAAGTTTCCCAAGGTGCCAGTCCTGGGTATTTGAGAGGTACATTATCTAGCTGGACTTCGCAACCGCCTGATTCTTTTGCCATTTCTGCGGCTGAGCATGAAAGGCCGCCAGCTCCATTATCGGTTATACTGCTGTATAGGTCAAGGTCTCTGGCTTCCATTAGCATATCGCACTCTTTTTTCTGGGTGATTGGGTCCCCTATTTGGACTGCAGTGACAGGGCTGCCTTCGTCCATGCCTTCTGATGAGAAGGTTGCTCCATGGATACCGTCTTTGCCAACCTTTCCTCCAACCATTACAATGTAGTCTCCTGGCTCTGCTTTTTTTAGGTGTGAAGGTTTGTTGTTTATTTCTGCTGGCATGATGCCGCCAGTGCCTACATAGACTAAAGGTTTTCCTCTGTACTTTTCATCAAAGATTAGTCTGAAATGTGATGTTGGTATGCCAGAACAGTTGCCTCCTACTTGAACGCCATCTATTATGCCTTCCAATAACCTTTTGGATGAGAGCATCTTCTGTGTCTTGTTTTTGCCTTTGTATAAGATAATTTCTTCTTCAGGATTTCCATTACAGAAGGGACCTGAAATGTTTATAATTGGTTTTGCTCCCTTACCCCCACCGATAATATCCCTGTTTACACCTACAATGCCTGTGATTGCGCCCCCGAAAGGATCTAATGCTGAAGGGGAATTATGAGTTTCCGCTTTGAATACAATGTTATAGTTTTCGTCAAATTTTATTATGCCTGCATTGTCTGTGAAGACTGAGACACAGAAATCCTTAGTTCCTTTTTTCTTTCTGATTTCTTGTGTTGCTTTCCTGATGTATGCGTTGAATAATCCTTCTTCTAATTCGTCTATTGGGTCTGCAAAGATTGTATGCTTGCAGTGCTCTGACCATGTTTGAGCAATGGATTCTAGCTCTATGTCAAAAGGGTTTCTGCCTTTTTCTATAAAATATGATTGGATGGCTTTCATATAACTTGGGCGTAATGCAAGGGGGCCTCTTCTGCTGCCATCTTCGTTTACAATGCCTTGCTTTCCTATTATTTCTAGTTCTGCATCACTTGTGTTTATAATGTCAACAATGTCTGCTTTTGGTAGTGTGTCAAGTTTTACTGTTGGGACAGTTATTCCCATGCCTTTATCTTGCATAAATTCATCATAGCTTTTGATGTGTATACTTTCAATTAATCCATTTGCGAGGTTGTTTGCAATAGTTTCTGCATTAGCTCTAGAAAGATTGCCGGATAGATAGGTTACCTGAGAAGAGTATGCTTGTTGGCTGTTGTTAGGAGTTTTTAGCAGAGTTTCAATTGATTCCTGTGCAGTGTCTCCTGCATTGTCTTTAACTCCTGGCAGAAAGCCTATCTCAACTGCCCAGTCGAACTTGTCTGGAGCAAGATAACTGTCAACTGCTGCTTTATAGACTACTTGTTGAGTGAACATTGATGAGATAGAGCTTAATTCTTCATCATTGAAGTCTTTTCCTGTTGTATAGACATCAACTATGTTTACAGTATTAATTCCAGAGATGCCCATATCTTTAATATCCTTTTTCCTGACTTCTGCTCTTGCATCAGGGATTTTTGATTTGATTTCTATTCTGTGGGGCATTTTAATTAATTTTTCAATGCTTGAAACTCCTCTGCTCTGTATATATCATAGTTGCATCAGCTTCATTGCAGGCTTCTATTGATTCGAAGTCTCTGTCAGAGCCGCCTGGTTGGATTATGGCTGTTATGCCTTCGTTTAGGCCAACGTCTACGCCGTCTCTGAAGGGGAAGAATGCATCAGACACCGTGACTGCTCCTTTTAACCCTCCTTTGGTTTTTCCGAGTTCTCTTTTAATTCCTAAGATTATATCTCCCAACTCTTTTTTTTCTTCAGGATCCTTAGTTTTTTTCAAACTATCTTTTACTGTATTGAAAGGTTTCTTGCATGTTTTCCAACAGATTTCGTCAGCTCGTTTCCAATAGGCTTTATCCTTGGCGATTTCTGCAACTCCAACCCTGTCTTGTTCGCCTGTTCCTATGCCAACTGTGACACCATCTTTTACATAGATAACAGAATTAGATGTAATGCCTGATTCAACCAGCCAGCCGAACCACATGTCCCTGTATTCCTGTTCTGTTGGAGCTCTTTGTATTTTGTATTTTGTTCCATTCTTTTTTGTGAAGTAGCCAAGTGGCAGTGCTTTTATGTCATCTAAAGTAATTGCCTTAGGAACATAGGATGTTTGGACAATAAGCCCGCCATCTATTAAGCTTTTGAAATCAACTACTTTTTCACCTACCCAATCTTTTAGCTTTTCCATCTTTTTTATTTCCATTATCCTAAGATTACTTCTCTTTGCAAAGATACTCATTACGCCTTCTTCATAACCAGGTGCTACAACAACTTCTGAATAGTTTTCAGTTATGGCTTCTGCTGTTTCTTTGTTGACTGGCCTGTTAAGTGCAATAGTTCCTCCAAAAGCTGCTACCCTGTCAGCAAGGTTTGCTTTTTGGTAGGCGTCTAATATGCTTTCGCCTATTGCAACACCACAGGGATTGTTGTGCTTCATTATTGCAACAACTGGTTGGTCTGTGAAGTATCTTAGAATGTTTAGTGCGTTGTCTGCGTCTGTGATGTTTATTTTGCCAGGATGCTTGCCTGACCTTAATAGTTTGGCATTAGAGGCGAGATATCTTCCAGGCTGGATTGTATGGACGTCTCCAAATACAAGGTTACCGTTTGTTAATTTATAAAGAGCAGCTGGTTGTCCAGGATTTTCTCCATAGCGTAATCCATCTTCTCTAGGTTCTCCTGTTTTTGGGTCTGGTATAGACCATGTTTTCTTTTCATATAATAATTCCTGAGATCCATTCTTAAAGTTAAAAGAAATCGTCACACTATTTGGAAAATGCTCCTCCTCGATTGTTTTGTATGCTTGTCTTAAGTCTTTTTCTTTTGCCATTTTTAATTACCTCTTTCGCTTCTATTAATAATAGTAGTCTCAAGCCCACCTGCTTTCTTTTGTAGCATAACAGCAGCGCTTACTCTGTAATTGTCTCCTTGGTTTTGACCGCCATATATTGCAGAGTAAATCCCTTCTGCGATTCCGCCAGCGGTTTCTGAATTAATTTTAACCTCTAAAGGTTCTCCTTCAAAAGGTAAAAGAGGAGTTTCATTACCTCCTTTATATGTTGTTATTAGTTTTCCTTCACCTGGTAATAATTCGAACCCTGTTATATCAGTATCTTTTTTCCCATCTTTGCACCTTACTATATGAAAAGCTCCCCAATCCTCAAAAAGGCATGCGCTTATTCTAGGAGTATTGTTTGGTTCATCAGGTTCATATGTTGTGATATCTATCCATCTATCATTTTGTGAGTCATACCTAAAAGAAGGATTTCCAAATGCATGACTTAGAAGCAGATTAGGATGTTGAAATTCAGGAACGTTCATTGCCTGAGAATATATCAAATCTGTCTGTGCACCGTTGCTTGCTATTAAAGCGTTTCCAAGAGGAACAATGGCTGGGTATATGAGTAAAGCAGAGCTTCCTTCTTCCAGTGTTTTCCTATTTGTTGCATTTGTTCGTACTGTTCCTGTCTTTTTACCTTGCAAAACCTCTCTTGCCTGACTGAAAGGTCTTCTTCCTGTCAAAGAATAACCAATAAACTGGTTGCCTGATGGAGTCATTCCAACAGTAATACCTCTACCGCTATATATCATAGCTCTTAAAGCTTCAAAATCATCTTTCATTTTTGGGTATCTCCATTCTTATAATACTTTTAATAATTCTATACTTGCTTTAGCAGCCCCTATAGTATCATGTGTTAATCTAGTGGCATAACCTGTTCTTTCTTTTGGATCAAGGCCATGAACTATCTCTTCATAAACTTCTTTTTTTAGAGTACCTTGCTCCACGAATTCAAGGAGCTTTGCTTCATAATCACCTATTGTTACTTTCCTCCCTTTTGTCATGTCTTTTATCTTGTCATAAGCATCTGATATGCCTTCCCTTTTAAGAACGGTTTGAACATATGCCGAAAACATTTCTGGATGTTCGTTTACTTCCCTCTCGATAGCGGTCATGTTTGCCTGGTAGCGTTCTACTTCTTCAATAATTCTCTTCATACCGATTATTGCTTTTGCAAACGGCTCGCTAATGAATCTTTTTCTTATTGATCTTCTAAGATCGCCCTGCCTTTTATATTTAGTGAGGTTATGGTATTTCTGAAAAGAGCTTGAGGAATCATCGATAAGTTCCCAGCCACCTTCTAATCTCCAAGGATTTACCTTCTGCGCCATAACAGAAGAGCCTGAGACTTCTTTGCCTGTTTTTTTCACGAATAAGCCATTGCTCGCATATTCCCAGAAATCATCGCAGAATTTCCATATCACATCGTTTATCCTTACTATTGCATCGTATAATTTTGAGTTTCTTATATTAAACTCATCCTGGTCGCACATTGGAGCATAACGTAACCCCAGATTTTCAACAAACCTTTTCGAGAAGGAAAGCCAATCATGATCCGGGTAAGCGCCTCTTAAATCATCATGGTTTCCAATAGCTCCTGCTAATTTCCCCGGGAGTTTTACCAAAACTATTCCCTTTGATCCATTCTTTATAAGCAATTCATCAACAATTGTTTGATTTATTCCATCAGTAATGTTTGCAAATATTTTATTCAATGTTGTATACTCTGCAAACTGCCCATGTGTTTGGCCGGCAAAAGCTTCAAGAAAGTCATCTATTGTATTAGAATAATTAGAGTTTGCTGCATCAATCATTGTTTCCTGAAATCTAATTAATGTTGGCAAATATTCTTCTCTTAGGATATCTGTTACAATTAGGTTATATACATTCGTGTTGATATCAGAAGATGTTAATCCAAAGTGTGCAGCTTCTTCAGAAAACCCAAACTTATCAGGATCAACACTCTCTGAGTGTAGTTTATAATTTATCCAGCGTACCATTGCAACAAGATCATGGTCACTCTTTTTATCTATTTCCTGAATGGCCCTAAAATCCTTCTCATTAAATTCAGAATATAATGACCTTAGAACTTCCTTTTCCTGTTCACTAAAAGGATGTGGAATAATTTTTCTCTTACTTCCTTTATAATAATGTTCAAACTCAGAGGCTAGGGAAATTGCATATTCAACTTCTATCATAACTCTTTTTTTTGTCCAAGCAAATTCTGAAGTCAGATCAGATAGTCCTGTAACATATCTTTTGTATCTTCCGTCAATAGGAGTGATAGCATGCATCCTTGATCTTTGTTCTTCTGTTACAACTATATCTTCAAGCTCTTCAGGAGTTATATCTATTCTTTCTATTGCTAATTGTTTTTGCATTTTATCATCAAATCATCTTAAATATCCTGCATCTCCTAAAGCTTCTAAAATGATATCCTTCCTTGGTGTTGTGGTTATTTCTGGTAAGGTTCCTGTTATCTTTTCTCTTATATTGCAATATCTTATAACGCCTGCTTTTAACACTTCATCAGCCATCCAATGAGCAGCTAATGCTTCTTTATCTTCATCTAAACCCAACGCTTCTACATAGTCTCTGAACGGCTGCTTATCATTTTGTACTATGATAAATTCACTTTTTTCTGGATTGAACTCATATTGCGCTTTGCCCCAGATTCTGGATGAATCAGGTGTTACACATTCGTCAATAAGGCCAATTGTTCCATCAGGGAAATAGCCAAATTCCCATTTAGTGTCTGCAAGGAGATATCCTCTTGATTCAAGATCCCTTGAGATAGAATCAAACAACTGAAAAGATTTTTCAGCAATATAATCAAGGTCTTCAGGCTTTCTGAGGCCAAATGCCTTGTAATTATTTCTTATGGTTTCTTCTGTAAGTTTTGGGTCATCAGTATTTAGTGTTTTTTCTCTATCTTCTGGCTTGGCGTTATCAACCATTTTTTGCATTTCAGGTACTGAAAGGAAATCTTTTACTTGACCTTTTGCTGCAGGAGTGAATATCACGTCATCAAGTTTTTCATTTTTTCTGTAACCTGGTCTTATCGATACACCGCTAACCATGGCGCCTTCTTCTGGGCCATTTACTTTTACATAATCTCTCCAACCAGAACCTGTTATATAACTTCTAAAAACTATTTCCACTAGTATTCTTTCAGCTTTCCGTACAAGCCAGGTGTTAGGTGCAACATCCCTAATGAAATGATTAGGAATAATATGTCCTGTTTTCTCAAAACAGTTTGAAGAAATCGCATCTAGGTTTCCTCCTTTTGCATAAACCTGTCTCTTATGGACAACATCATGTGTTGAAAGATCATCGCTGGACATCATTAAAAGCTGATTATTGCCTATATCATATATAGATCTTACTTTTCCCTTCTTTGGCAGAGCTATAACTTTTACTTCGGGATATATTTCTTTCCTTAGCGTATTATTCAAAACTTCTGGTGTTATTAATTTTTCATTTATTGGCATTTTTATTCAACCCTCCTGCTTTTTATTTCATCTATTAAATTTCTTTCTTGATAAGTGCCATATTTCTTATCAGCAATTCTTTCCAGATTTTCTCTGAGCTCAGGCCTTTGCAGAGAAATAATCTTTGCAGCATATATTGCAAGGTTCTTTAACCCTTTGACCTGTACTGTTGGAACTATATTAAATTCTTTGGATTTGTGTCTTTCTTCAGCTGCTTTAAGATAAAGAAGGTATGGAATAGTATCATCATTATCTGCTCTTATTAGAACCTGATTAGGATTTATATTATCATAGACCCCATTATGTGTGCCATACATTAACACAAGACCTGCTGAATCACTTTCTTTCAAGGCATTGATATCCAAGTCTTCGAGTTCAGTACATAACTCATCTAAATACTCAGGATTCCCAACCACCTGAACATCAGAGTTTGGCAGGTTAAGGAATCTTTCTGCAACAATTAAAGCTTTAGCTCTTTGTTCCTGTTCTAATGTTCCATCTACTTTTTCTTCTATTCCCACGCTTGCAATGGCTGCATGCCCAGATGGAACTATGAACCCCTGGAAAGCTATAGTATCCAAAGGAACTGAGATTATTGGATAGGTTACTTGTGTTGCCTGGATGCTTGGCAGTGCAAAGTATAATCCTCCCTGCAAAACTGCGACAACCTGACATCCTTCTTCAACAAGGTCCTGCATTTGTTCACTATAATGACTCATTATATCAGGACATCCATGGCAAGATTCTACTATGTTGTCAATAACAGTTATCCCTTTGTCTTCCATAAAGTATTTGTAAGGAACAGGTTTTTCGTCACCAATAATTACATCATCAAATCCTGGGTCTTTTCCTGAACCAGCACCTAAAAATAATATTCTTTTCATTTTTATTCCACCTCATTTATTTTATATTCTAAGTCTATAGCAATTGGATTCTTAGGCATATTTAATTCATAGTCAACTTCCATTTTACCTAAAGCAGTTGCAAGAACAATAGCTGGCAATATCTTCCAATCGCTTACCATCTTTAATGCGTTCTGAATCTTTTTTGGGTCTGTTTCATTCTCATAGAATAGTTTAGGACCTAAACCTAAGATAGGACCATTATCCATATCTTCTCCTGAGTCAGTATAAGGCATTGCCTGAATAACACTGCTTCTTACATAGCCAATGTTTTCTTCAAGTGCCTTTTCTATGGGGACTGTATGTAATCCAACAAGATAGGGTTTGCCATCTTTTAGATATGTTAAGTCTCCTGGATGAACGTTTATACATACATAATCCTCAGTTATGTTTATCAATGGCTCAAAACCGCCAAATACATTGAAATCTATATCATGTGTTCTTAAAATCCGTTTTATTCCATTAGAATAATCTCTTCTTGCCTGTTTATGAGTTTCGGTTTCTAATGTTAGCTTTCTTCCTAAACCTTTTGATTTCTGATAGTCTCTTATATCAAGCAGAAGAACCAACTTATGATAAGATTCTCCTATTATAGCAGCTTTTGACCTTTTATCATCTGTAAATATAAAAATAGTTTCATAAGGACATTTCTCACTCATCATGAATTCCTGTTCCAGAACTTGTTCAACATTAGTTCCTGAACCGCTCATGAATAGGGCTATTCTTGGTTTTCTATCTTTTGGCGTGTAGAGTTTCTTGTACATTTTTTCAACTCAAAGCTTTTTCAGCAATATCAGTTCTATGGTATTCATTTTCCCAATGTATCAAGCTCACAGCAGGATAAACTGTATTAATTGCCTGCCAGATATTGTCTCCATTCCCATTTACTCCTAATACTCTTCCTCCATCTGTTTCAATTCTCCCATTATTTTTCTTAGTCCCTGCATGGAAAACATAGACATCAGATAATCTTTTTACTTCTTCTAATCCAGAAATTACTTTGCCCTTTTCATAATTACTTCCAGGATAACTGCCAGAAGCCATTACAACACAACATGCCGCTCCTTCTCTGTTTTTTATTTGGTGTCTTTCTAGATTTCCTTCAACACATGCATTTAATAATAAAAATAGATCGGACTCTAATAAGCTGAGAATAGGCTGAGTTTCTGGGTCGCCAAACCTAACATTATCTTCCAGAACACTTGGCTCACCATCCTTAATCATCAAACCAGCATATAAACAACCAACGAAAAGAGTTCCTTCCTCTGCCATGCCTTTTATTGTTGGGTTTAATATTCTGTTATATACCTTTTCCATTAATTCTGGGGTAACTATAGGAGTAGGTGCATAAGCGCCTAGACTTCCTGTGTTAGGACCAATCTTTCTATCTTCATACTTTCTATCTCCTCCTGATTGTAACCATCTTGTTCTATCATGTTTTGTTTCAAAGGCAGGTTTGTAATCCCCAGCTGGTGCTAATGTTCTTATTGTGTTCCCATCAGTTAAAGCTAAGATAGAAGCTTCTTCACCTTCTAAATAGTCTTCAATTACAATTTTGTTACCAGCATCTTTGAATTCCTTTTTGACTAGTATACTATCTACAGCATTAATAGCTTCGTCTAGTGTCATGCAAACCTTACTTCCCTTACCAGCTGCAAGGCCATCAGCTTTGATGACTATAGGTGCTCCATGTGCTTCTACATAATCCTTAGCTTTGTCAGGATCCATAAAAACTTCAAAATCAGCAGTGGGAATATTATGTTTTCTCATAAACTCTTTTGCAAATGCCTTGCTTCCTTCTAATCTTGCAGCAGCTTTAGAAGGTCCAGATGTTTTAATACCTCTTTCTGTTAGATAATCAACTATGCCTTCGCATAAAGGATCTTCAGGGCCAGGGACAACTAAATCTATGTTCATCTCTTTACAGAACTCTGCTATTCCATTGAAATCATTAACGTTATAATCAGCACAGTTTGCAATCTCTGCAATACCATCACTGCCAGGAATACAATAAACTCTGTCAACGTTCTCGCTTTGTTTAAGTTTCCAAACTAATGCATGCTCTCTTCCGCCTTTTCCTATTACAAGTACGTTTGCCATTTTTTATACCCCTCCCTCTGCAAATTCAAATCTTGGTTTACCATATCCTCTGCGTTCAATAGTTCCTATCCGTGCTGCCTGCCTGTCAACTCCTTCAACACTATATCTAAAGTTAGCATTTACATAGTTTATAACACCTTCTGCAGCTTCTTTTGGTACTGTTATAGTAAACCCTATTCCCATATTGAGTGTTTCACACATTGCATTCATATCAGCTCCATTTGCTTTGAAATACTTAACGATTGGGGGTAAAGGAAGAACTTCTTTTTGGACTACTGCACATAATCCCTCAGGCACCATTCTTTCAATGTTATCCTTCTGGCCACCGCCTGTTATATGTGCTGTGGCCTTGACTATCTCCTTAAACATTGAAATGATTCCTCCTGCACTCTCATTTCCAAATAATATATCTGTATATGAAACATGTGGTTTTGAAAGCTCTCTTGTTATTGCTTCTTGTGTAAGACCGCCTACTTTAGGTTCACCTATCATTTCTAAATATTCTCTTGCAAGCGAATATCCATTTGTCATTAAGCAGTCTGCGGCAAGTCCTATTGGTACATAGCCTTCTTTAACATCCACCCCTGTGATCATATCTTGTTCGTCGATTACTCCTATTACTGTTCCTGCAATATCAACCTGGCCTTGAGCATATTTTTCAGGCTTAAGTTCAACAGTAGCATCCAATGAGGTTATTCCCAGAGTATCGCATATTCTCTCTGATTTAGTAACTATTTCTTCAAGCTCTTTCTTTGGAACATTTCCAGCAATATACACCGCAAATGCAACAGGTTGGGCTCCAATAGCGCCTAAATCATTTGAACTATGATAAATTATATCCCTTGGGTCTTTAACAATCCTTGTCTTAGTCCCTGTGCCATCTGTGCTTGCACAAAGAAGAGGTCTTTCCATACCCTTTATCATGTTTGCAATATCAACAACGGCTCCCTGATTTCCATGAAATATTACATGGACGTAAGCATCCCTTTTTCCTTCATTATAGGTCCCAGGCATCTGCGCACTCTCTCCACCTATAGTTGGAACATTTATCTCAAGACCAGCAGTTGCAACACCTTCTACAAATCCAGGAATTTCATTAACATCCATCCCAGCGCTTGCGAAATAATCAAGTATTGCGATAGGGATGATTCCTTGTTTAACCCTTTTAAATGCTGCATATGCAGTCTCTCTTCCAGCTCTTACTACATCTTTATCTTCAACGATAGAAGAACTAATAATCCCTATAGGGATGTGTTCATTCCCTTTAAGGTGGCTTATATCTATTGCCCCGCCAAAAAGACCTTCAGCAGCTAGCCCCAATTCATTGAGCTTTTCTTTAATCGCTCTATTAACTTCATTCTGTTTTCTAATCGAGACACCTGCTAATGTATAATTCATTTTTGATATATCAGTTCCCATTTTTATTACCTCTTTACTAATTTTTTACTTCCATATCATGAGTGTCACTTACTATGCCTCTTGCGTAGTCTGATATTACCTCAATCACTGCATTTTCTCTAAACTCTTTTAAATTCATGCAGCCTGCATTGACTAATGCAGCTTTTATTCTTAGTATATCAGCTTTAAGGTATGGCTTTAGTCTCCCTTCGTATTTGACTGTCCCTTCTTCCCCTTCAGGAAAGAAAGTTGCCTGGGTTGTGTGGCCATATCTTGGCAGGTTATGCGCCCTTTCAGAACCTTCACCATAAGTAACTACTTTTTCCATCTTATCTTCAATTGTTGTTGGCTCTCCTTTTCCATCCTGTTTTTCACCACTTGATTCATAGAATCTGTTAAAGTAGTTGCCCATCATAATAGCATCAGCTTTTTTAAGGGCTATAGCCATACTATAAGAATTGGATACACCGCCATCAATGATAAGTGGCACATATCTTTTTGTTTCTTCAAAATAATCCTGCCTTGCCTTATCAACATCAATTAATGCTGCCATTGGCGCCCTGCCAACAGCTTTTTCTTTTGCAGTAGTGCATATTGAGCCAGTGGACATGCCTACTTTTACTATGTCTGCACCTTCTTTTATTAGCTTCATTGCTCCTTCGTATGTGATAACATTCCCTGCGCATATTGGAACATCTATGCCCATTTTTTTATACTTCCTGATAACATCTACTGCATGATAATTGTATGCATCTGCAGTGTCTATAACAATCAAGTCGGTTCCAGCTTCAACATTTGTCCTTACCCTATCCTGCCAACCTTTATGGGTTGAGATAGCGGAAGCAACGTTTATCTTTTCAATATCTTTTGTAAATGCTAATTTAACAAGCCTGTTTTGGTTATCCAGTACAACTAAATAATTCTCTTTGGAGCTTTCAAGCAAAGATTTTGCTTTTTTTATTGAAATATTAGGATTGTTGCAGTTGGGTACGTGTTTACCAGAATTAAAAGATATCATAACAGAAGTAACTCGGTCCTGAAGTGAGCCTCCAACTTCCCAATAGTGCTGTAGTATAAACATTCCTTTAATCACACGATATTCATCTACAATAGGTATTTTGGAATGGCCATGAATTTCAACCATTCTTATAACTTCTTCTATTGAAGAATCTTCTTGTGCAGTAATAGGCTTTTCAACGAAACCTATTTCATGGTTTTTAATCCTATCAACAATTCCTGCCTGTTCCTTTGTTGGCAGTCTTGCAGGCAAGACTCCTATCCCTCTTTCTTTTCCCAAGGCTAAGGCCATATCGTATCCTGTAACAGAAGTCATAGCAGCGCTTAGAAAAGGTATGCCTATAGTAAGATTCTCTGCCAGCTTGGTTTCAAGGCTAATGTTTTGTATGTTACAATCTTTGCCAGTATATCCTGGTAAGAGAGTGAACTCACTGAATGCTCTGCCAGGTTCAAGTATTATTTCTTTTACCCTCCTTTTCATTCTATTCCCATTCAATTGTTGCAGGCGGTTTCTGGGTTATATCATAAACCACTCTATTTACACCCTTTACTTCGTTTGTTACTCTATTACCGATAGCAGTCAAATCAGCTTTCTTAAAGTCATACCAATCAGATGTCATGAAATCATCTGTTGTAACTACTCTAAGTCCTATAATTCCTTGGTATGTACCTTCATCTCCCATGACTCCTACTGATTGCGCATTTATTAAGACAGCAAATGCCTGGCTTATTTTATAATACAGGTCTCTTTCTTTAAGCTCGTCAGTAAGAATATAATCAGCTTTTCTCACCAAATCAAGCTTTTCAGAAGTTACTTCACCAATTATTCTTATAGCAAGGCCTGGACCTGGAAAGGGATGCCTATAAACAATTTCTTTAGGTAAACCTAATCTGTTTTCAGCAATCTTTCTTACTTCATCCTTGAACATGTTTCTAAAAGGTTCAACAAGTTCTAACCCCATATTTTCAGGAAGACCTCCAACATTATGATGCCTTTTTATTTTTGAAGATGAACCATAGATTGGAACGCTCTCAATAACATCAGGGTAAAGAGTTCCTTGGACTAAATAAGTAGCATCCTCTATCTTTCTTGCTTCCTCTTCAAAGACTCTTATGAATTCATGGCCGATAATTTTCCTCTTTCTATCTGGGTCTGTTACTCCTTTAAGTTTTGTGAGAAATCTTTCGCTTGCATCAACATAGTTTATATTAAGATTAAAAGAACTAAAGTTTTTCCTAACTTCTTCTGCTTCATTTAATCTTAATAAGCCATTGTTAACAAAGATTGGATGATAATCTCCTCCAACAATATTATCAATAAGAACTGATGCTGTAGAAGAGTCTACTCCTCCACTTATTCCACCAACACCTACCTTACCTTTTATCTTTTCTTCAGTTTCTTCTGCTAATCTTTCATAATCTCTTTCAGGGTTCCATGTCCTTTCTGCATCACATATATTTAGAAAATTATTTAGAATTTCTCTTCCATGTTCAGTATGATCAACCTCTGGATGAAACTGTACAGCATATATATTATCTTTTTTAATAGAAGCAATGTGCCCATTAGATGTTCTTGCTAGAATCTCGAATCCCTCAGGTACTTTTTGCACTATATCTCCATGGCTCATCCAGACTTTGAACTCACTACATGGAATATCTTTGAATAGAGGACTTTCTCTTGACAATAATATATTTGTTTCACCATACTCTCTATTTTCTGTAGGAGTAACTTTGCCACCTAAAAGATAAGCAATAGATTGTTGCCCATAACATATACCTAGAACAGGAGCTCCTAAATTTAATACCTCTTTTGAATAAAGAGGAGATTCTTTATCATAAACACTGAACTGGCCGCCTGAAATAATGATTCCTTCTAAATCTTCTGTCTTAATATCTTCTGGCTTTGTATGAAAAGGCACAATCTCTGTGAAAACATCTAGTTCGCGGATTCTTCTAGCTATATTCTGAGTTAATTGACTTCCGCAATCAATTATTTTTATCATCTTAAGAAATCAAATCAAAACCTCCTTGGTGATTGGTATCATATCAAATCTCAAACAAAGACCTTTAAATTGATTTCTATACTGAAATAGTAGGCTTCTTGATATATATTCTACAGTTTGACAAAAAATATAAGTCAGTTCACCTTAAGAATTTAGGGTGTTCTAGATATAACTATTTTCTGACAGTGGTTATGAGGGAAAGGTTTAAGTAATCTTTTTAGCTTCTGTGGATTATGATAGGCAATATTAAAGCATTATATTTTGCTATCTTAGCAGGAACTCTTTTTAGTGTTACATCAAGCAAATCTGCGACCGCAGAAGAGTTGAAGTGGTTTCCAGAGAATCCTATTGAAACTTCTGTATCAGCTGACCCTGATTTTGAACCTACATCTCTGTATGGTCTTATTGGACTTGAGAAAATTCAATCAAATATTTCCTTAGGAAGTGACATCCCATTATTCCAAATACCCGGTGATATTTCTCATACCTTAGTTTTTGGAGGATTAGTTAATATTTTACCCTCAGAAGGAATATCTGACCAAAACATACATTCAAATTTAAGAATTCAATATTTATTAGGAACAAAAGGATGGACAGGGAAATGGGTTGACGAAGCCTTGATTTCTTTTGGTTACATGGCAGAAGGCTCTTCAAAACTTGAAAAGATATCTGAAAGGACTGATATTTCCCCTGTAATTCATAATTTGATGGTAAATGCCTACTTTATTGGAAAAGAAGAAAACTATAATGTCCAGTTGGGAGTTGGATATACTCAACCGCTTGTTTCAGATTGGCAGAAAAGCGCGCATTTAGACCTTTCTTTAATAATCGAAGGTTACTTCCAAAATACAAAGGGATTAAGCTTATTTTTATCATTTTACCATAGACAATGGGGACCAGAAATACCTGAAAATTATCTTGATAGGTTCAAACAATTTGCGGATGGAATTAAGACAGGCATAAAATTTGATATTGGGTTGTTAGAATTTATGCCTGTTTATGGAATAAAAGTTTATAAAATGAAAGATATAGGCATACCCGAAGTAGAATTGAGGGCAGAAAGTTATTTTGGTATTAATATAGCTTACAGCCCTATTGGATTAAACTAAAATCCCTCTTAACATCTTCTTTCTTTTGTTTCTTAGCAATATTTTCAAAGTAAGGCACTTTGATGGGTGTTGCAAACCTTGAGAAAGTTGAGGTGATGATTGCCTCGCCTATGTCCAATGATGCAATGTTCCTGCTGTCGTCTGAAAGGTCCTGTAGAGCGCTTTCTATGATTGCTGTTCTCTCAGTGAGCATTTCAAGCCCTAATATAACCTTTGTATTCATATTTGCCAGAATCTGTTTTGGTATTAAGGATGGGAGTTGGGTTATGGCTGTCAACCCTACTTTAAACTTTCTTCCCTCTCTTGCTATAGTTGAGAAGATATTAGGTCCTTTCTCAAGCACTTCCTTGCCTAACACTCTAGGAGCTTCTTCAAGCACAATGGATATTACTGGCTTGTCCTTGAGTATGCCCTGAACTTTATAATGCTTGTACCTGTTAAGGATTTCTGAGGCTATGAGAGAGCCTATGAGTATTTCAACAGCCCCTCCAAAGTATGATGTGTCTATTATAACCAGTTTTCCTTCTTCAAGCCCTTTTGTTATGTCGTTTATTGTGCTTTCTCCTGCTTTTAGGTCAAAGATGCTGTTGCAGAATAATTGGTTGGATGAGACATCAAGGTCAAGAAGGTATAACAACATTCTTTTTACTACAGATAGTGTGTCATCTCTGAAGTCAACATCTAATGGCTTTTCCAGTATGATGGCTTCTACCCATTCTTTTTTGTATTTTTTGTGATACATGTTAAGAGCTTGCTTCTGGGGATTGCTGAAATCTGCCACTCCATTGAAATGCTGGGGTCTTAGAAGGCTTAGATTGATTTTAAGTGTTCTTGTTCCAGGAGGAGGGTTGTTGGGAGTGTAATAGATTACTTTCTCTTTGTTAGGATGATCTTTCTGGCCGAGTTTGTTCCTTCCATAGTATTCATCATGAGGATCTAATACAAGCATGCCTATGTAATCCTTATCTAAAGTGTCCCAGAGCATGCAGTTCATTAAATTGCTCTTACCTTTACCCGTACTCGCTGCAATTAAAACATGATGCTGGAAGACTCTTTCTCCTGGAAGGAAGATTTCAACGTCAAGCATCTTTGAGCCACTTCTTAGATTTCCAAGATATAAGGGTTTGGCTGGCTTGGTTATGAAGCTTAAGTCTTCTTTTGTTATTTGCCTTACTGGTGAGAAGAAGTTTGGCAGGCTTTTGCAGATGACTGCCTTGTTGTCTTTTATTGTTATCAGATTCTTCATTCTTGCAAGATTATAGTTCCTTAGATGGGCGTCCATGAATTCCTGGTCAGTGTCTTCTTCAAGATTGATTCCTGAGACCATCTCAAGATTTGATTGAGATAGTTGGCTGCCGTATAATAGGTCGAATACCTGGAGAAGGATTTTGCCTTCTTTGGTGTCTGCTATAAGAAGTTCGCCTAATTCTATTTCCTGGTTGGCTTTTTCTCTGACAAGAATCTTTCCAAACTCGCCTGAGATTACCTGGCCTTTTGTCATAAAAAGAGTAAGAAAACGTTCAATTATATTGTTTTATGTTCTGAAGAATATATTTTAGAATTTCTTTTAACAGTAATCTATTTATATCAGCTAGTTTAGAATAAAACATATGCCTAAAAGAAAGCTGAAACAGATTCCTGTTGGAACAATTAGAATAAAAGCTAGAGGCCTTGGAGTGTATGAGAAGACTAAGGCTTCCTGGAAGAAATCGTCAAGGAAGTTTCCTTCTGCTATGAATGTTATCAAGCTGTTTAAAGCGCATGGTTGTCTTGATGTTCTTATTGATAAAAAGGATTCAAGGTTTTTGAAGGGGCAGTTCTCACCTTCTGGGAGTGCGCAGGGAGCTAGGATTGGTGTGCTGCCTGATGGAAGCAGGCTGGACAAAGCTTTTTCATTGTTTGCTGAGCATTTGACTATGCATGATGAGACTTCGCATGACCATTGGGATGTGATTTATAAGAATCCAGGCGGGACTTTTTCTTATGTTTATACTGTTGGTAAGGATATTAAATCTGTTAGAAAAAAATATAAAGTTGTTGAAGAGTTTGGTAAGTATTATTCAGTGATTAAACATAATGTTTATTCTGCTTTAAGGAAGAAAGATGATTATATTGCTTTGCCTATGTATACATTGCTTAAGACTTATATGAGGATTGGCAATGAGATTTATTATAAGGCGCATGGGCATAAGGGATTGACTACACTGAAGAAGAAGGATATTTCTATTAAAGGTGATACTGTGGAGTTTAACTATCTTTCAAAGGGAGGGGTACCAAGGAAGATAGTTGAAAGGTTTCCAAAACTGTATATAGAAAGGTTGAGAAAGATTATCAAGCCTTTGAATAATTCATCGTTTGTGTTTGTTAATCCCTCCACAAACCGTCCTTTGAGAGATATTCATTTTAAGCATGCTTTTAGGAAATATTGTGGCAAGGAATTTTATCCTCATGTTGTGAGATCGTATTATGGCACAGAGAAAGCAAAAGAATTTCTTAAAACGTATAAAACAGCAACTAAAGAGGAAGTTCAGGGATTGTTTTTGGGTATAGCAGAGAAGTTAGGGCATAAAAAGTTTGTGAAGAAAGAGCATGCATGGAAAGACAATTATACTGTAACTATTCATCATTATATACACCCTAAGATTCTGGAGAAGATTAATGGTCTTGTGAAGTGATTCTTTTAATCTTTCTCACTAATATAGACCCTATAGCCGCCTTTCTTAGCGACATCTTTTACATTGCCGAATGCTTCATGCATTCTTTTGCTTAATTCTTTCCCACCTTTGTTATGCCTTGCTACTATCTGCAGAGTGCCTTTCTTTTCTAGATAATCGTAAGATTTGTCTATCATTTCGAAGCAGAGCTTCTTGCCTGCTTTCTGAGGCGGATTGATTAGTATTGTGTTGAATTTTCCTTTCTCTGTATCTTTTATTGATTCAAATAAGTTGCCGTGTCTTGCTTCTGCGTTTTGTATGTTGTTGAGCTTAATGTTTCTTTTTGTAAGCCTTACAGCTCTCTTATTGATGTCAGTCATGAGAACTTCTGTTTGAGGAAAGGATTTTGCAATGGAGATTCCTATCACACCAATGCCGCAACCCATGTCTAAGACTTTGCCAGTAGTGATGATAGCGCTGTCTGTTAACAAGGTGGAACCTTTGTCAATCTTTCTTGAGGAGAACACTCCACTGCCTGTCCAGAACTCAAATAATCTTCCCCTCAGTCTTGCGTTTATTTTATGAGGGTTTAATGGCGAGGTTTGGTTTTCTGAAAAGTAATGTTGCATAATTGTTTGATTGTGAAGAGATTTTAAAAACTTTGTTATAATTTTTTTTAACTTGTAAAATTTGTTATAGAAATCTTTTTAAATCAGAGAGGTTATTAAAATTCTGATGTTAACTGAATGTCAAGTCTGGGCGCATGAAGTAAGAGAGGTTTTTCCTGCTCTTAATAAGTATATTGTCCTTGCAGGTTATGGGAATGTACCGAAGAAGGTATTAGGATATATGGAATCCAGAGTGATAAGAAATAATGGTTCCAGCAAACTTGTCCTGCAAAAGAAAAGAGGAAAGAGAATAAAAAAACTGAGAAGAGAATATAAGGTTGTTTTGAGCAAGGAACTAAAAAAGATTGAAGATTTAGTTCTTAGGAGGCAGGTTGTGTTATATACTATTGTTAGTAAGCTAATGCAGATTGAAAAAGAAGACTGGCTTAAATCAAACAATCCTTATAATAAGGTGAAGAAAAAAAAGATTAGTTCTGTGCTGGTTGAAGAAGAATCACTTGAAAGGTATAATTATCTTAGAGAAAAGGAAAAGCTTCCTAAGATAGAGAGTATTCAGGAAATTAATTCAGGGATTAATGAAATTATAAATCATCTAAAGATTAAGTGAAATCTATTACTTCATTGAGGTTTACGACTATCCCACCTTTTGCAATATCCATCTTGAATGTTTTCTCAGGGATCTTAGTTCCCCGCATCTTAAGGATTTCAACTGCCCTTGTTCTTATTCCTTTCTTTTTGACATGATATAAAACTATTATTCCGTCAACTTCAAATTCAAGCGCTGTTGAGATTGCTTCATCATCTCTTGTCTCGCTTTGGGATGTGAGGATTGCAGTGCAGTCCCATTTGTTGATTAATTCAAATAATGAGAGTGCTGCCTCTTTTTTTGTTAGCTCATCCTGGTATAGTAAGGAGAAAGATGTTATGCTGTCTATCACAATCCTTTTTGCTTTGATTTTTTCTATTATTGCTTCTACGATGCCGCCTCCTTCTACCAATACTTTTTTTACTTGTTCAGGAGAGTATTCAAGGAATACGAATTTTCCTTCTTCTTCATATTTTTTTAAATCCCAGCCAAAGGCCAGCATATCTTCGTATGTCTTGTTCTTTTTTTCTTCAAATGTTATATAAATACCGGGTTCTCCGTTCATGATGCCTTTTATAAGAAATTCCATGCTGAAGATTGTTTTGCCGCAGCCGGCTGAGCCTGCCACAAGGTTAATGCTGTTCTTTTTTAAGCCGCCCTGAATGAGAGGGTCAATTCAAGAAATTCCTGTTGTCACCCTTTTGTTTGTCTTTGACTTAATCATTTGTTTTGGATACCCCTCCCCTTAGGGTGGTTGGGATTTTTATTTTGTGAACTTGCCTTGACTGGCGTCTTTATCTATGAGAGAGAATGGCAGTTGGTTTGTATGGACAATAATACCCTTTTTTGTGATGGATATTGGGAAAATGTCTATTAGATGTTCCTGGCCTCTCATCTTTGCCACGTTTAGGCATCTTTCAAAGGATGATGATTTTCTTATCTTAGTCATAAAAATCAGGCCGTCAAACAGGAAATCTTCGGGATCATAGTTAAACGTGTCTATATCTCTTATGGATTTCTCAGAAGTAGTGAGTAACGTAATCTGGGTTTGCTTCATCCTTATTATGAAATCAAGGACTTCTTTCCTGTAATCCATCTCACCGGCTACATGCATGTATTCAAACAAGGTTAATGAGTCCAAAGCAACTCTCTGGATTTTCTTGTCTTTGATAAGTTTTAATGGTGTTGCGATTGAGACAAGCTTTTTATCAGAGATAGACTGTTCTATTACGCTTATTAATCCTTTTTTTTCAAACTCTGTGAAGTCCAAGCCAATGCTTGCTGCATAGTCTCTTATATCATCAGGGCTCTCTTCAGAAGTAATGTAAAGGCCTGGCTCGCCTATTTTTGCGCCATGATAAATATATTGTATGCAGAATATTGTCTTACCTGTGCCTGGAGGACCAGTTAATAGGACTGCATTGTGTCTCTTAAATCCTCCTTTAAAGATTTCATCCAGTCCAGGTATTCCTGTTTTGACTTGTTCCAGATGTTTTATTTGGCTAGAACTAGTATAAAAAACTTTTTATGTGTTAGTATTATAAGAGGAAAAATATCATTAAACTTGATAACTTAACTAAACCTTTATAAATGCCTGTTTGTTTTCAATGGATATGGCAAAGAAAACATCAAATGATGAACAAGTAGGCTTTCATAAGGGTTCTTTGAGCACTTTGGCAAAGGAAAGAGAAGAGTTGCTAAGGTTGCTTAAGATAGTTGAACAGTTAATGCAGATGCATGTCAAAGCCTTAAAAGATTTAGGAATTGATCTTGAAAAAGCTGCTAAAGAAGCAAAGAGTTCAGCTAAGAAGGAAAAGAAACCTATTGAAGATATTCTACAGTAAATAGAAGATAAGGGAGAGATAATATCATGTCTCTTACCTTAAATGGATTTCTAATACATATCCCTTGCTTAGTGTTGAGTCCTCTTATTATGATGGGTAATGTTTAATTATTTAGTTTGGGTTTTATACCCCGATGCTTGCATCGACATTAATACACAAACTAAATACTAAAAATACCCCGCAGCTTGCTGCGATTGGGATTTTTTATTTCTCTTCCAATAATTTTATTTGTTCGTTGAAATCCATTATCTCTTATAGAAAGGTTTATATTTATTTAAAACTTTTTGAATAGAAAATGGAAAATATTATTACTATGATAAATAATTACATAAATACCTATCTTCCTGATTTCTTTATGAAATTTGTGGTTTCTGTGATAATACTATTGATAGGATTAATAGTTGGCAGAATATTAGGAAAATTAATTCATAAGGTTCTGCATGAGATAGAGCTTAATAACATACTGAAGAAGGCAACAGGCCTGAAAGTGGCTCTTGAGGAAATAATAAGCTCTTTTGTGACATATTTTACTTATTTTGTGTTTATAATAATTGCCATAGAAAAGTTAGGAGTAGGAGCAATTGTGTTGAATATAGTAGCAGGAGGAGTTATGCTTGTGATTATTTTATCAGTTTTCCTGAGCATAAAAGACTTTGTTCCTAACTGCGTAGCTGGAATAACTATTTATAGAGAAGGGTTTATTAAGAAAGGAGATTTCATAAGAGTCAAGGAGACGGAAGGAAGGGTTACAAAGATAAGCCTAATAGAAACCAGGATTGAAACAAAGGGCAAGGATACTATTTCTATTCCAAACTCAATAATGACAAAGAATGAAGTGGTTAAGTTAAAACAATAAAATTCCAGTTCTCTATGAGAAGTGGTTTAGCAGCAACTCCAACATTCCATTGGAATTTTAAGCATCAAAAACCACCTTTCTTATATCGCCGATTGTATAATCATGCCTCCCTTCTTTGATGGACGGTTTTTGACAAAGTGATATGATCAAACTTTCTCTAACATGCTTGTTATATTCCAGATTTGAGTTCTTATGTATGATTGCAGATTTGTGTTGTCTGCTATTCCTTCTAAAATATTAAAGGCTTTGTTGACTTTCATTGATGATTCAGAATCGCTGTTGAGGATGTCTATGACTTCTTGGAGTTTACTATTTGTGTTCTTTGGAAGGGTTGGATCTTCCTGTAGCTCTGATAAGGTGTCAATTATTTCCTTAATCTTTTCTGAAGATTTCATTTTTATTCAGATGGTTTAATCTTTTTAAGAACTTCTGCTTGGATTGATTTTACTCTTTCTCTTATCTTTTCTTCCTGTTTTTCAACGCTTTTGATTCTTATATTCAGGTTTTCTTTTTTTTGTGTTAATTCTTCACTTAACTGTTTTGCGTCAACATTAACCATAATATTTCCTACTATCTTATAAGCATCTTTCTTATCTTTAATTTCGCCTAAAGCAGAATCAATCTCTATTTCCTGTGTCTGGAACTGTTGTTTCTGAGCTAAGAATGCCTGTAGGTTTTGTTCCAGAAGCTGTAACTGTTCAATCTTTTTCTCTGTTTCTTGGTCTGTCATCTTTCTATCTGGCTTTAACGTTTGTCTTTGTTGTCCTTGGCTTATATAATATCTTTGAACCGCAGTAAGGGCATCTCACCCTCTTCCTTAGCATTTCCAGTGAAGTGCTTTTGTCGCAATAAAAACATTTGTATTTTACCATTTTTATTCC
>JASMCJ010000021.1 GCA_030753365.1 Candidatus Woesearchaeota archaeon | reverse complement strand
TCTTATCAATCATACTAATCACCTCTTTCTTTATACAAATCCTGAAGCTTTATGTTTATAAAGTTTTTGTTTTAGGATAGATGCCCTATTCCTTCACAACTTCCATCTGTCCAAACTTACCTGTTGACAACTGTTTCTCGCCCTGCCATTCTCCTACATAGCCATTTATTATATGAATCTTATCTCCAACTTTTATTTTATCAATATCATCATTCCAAAGAGTAAGCTTTATTTCTCCGCTCTCATCTTTCACCATAGCATTAGCCACTTTACCCTGTTTCCCAAACTTTTCAAACTCTTTCGCTTCGCTAACTTCCATTACTTCCACAACAATATCAACATTACCTTGCCTTGCTTCTAAATCTTTTATCATATTTCTTCACCTCAACGTTTATAATTTCACAAATCTACATTTATTTATAAAATTGTTGAATCCCTTTTTATTAATACATCTTTTTATATCTTTTTATACCTATTTCCAAAAACTATTTAAAACAATAAGGGTTACATCTTTTTTATGAGAATAATAGACAAAGAAGAATTTCAGCTAAACAAAGAAAAAATCCTGAGAGAAATAGAACTGGGAGCAGTCTTTATCCATCCCACAGATACCATCTACGGTTTGGGCTGCAACGCTTTAATCCCTGAAGCTGTAAAAAGGATAAGAAAAATCAAAAACAGAAGCGAAGGACCATTCTCAGTCATTGTACCATCCAAAGAATGGATAATCAACAATACAGAATGCTCAAAAGCTGATTGGCTGGAAAAACTTCCTGGTCCATACACCTTAATCTGCAAACTAAAAAACAAATCAGCAGTCGCAGAAGAAACAATACCTAACATTAATTCATTAGGTATGAGAATACCCAAACACTGGTTCACCAAAGTATCAGAAAAGCTCAACATACCAATAGTTTCAACCTCAGCAAACTCAGTTGGCGGAGATTTCATGACCTCGCTTGAAAACCTCTCTCCAGAAATAAAATCTCAAGTAGACTTCATAATCTATGAAGGCGAAAAATCAGGCAAGCCTTCAAAAGTAGTTGATCTCACTAAAGAAAAAGTAGACATACTCAGGCCATAAATTACTGAAAGATATCTCCTCCTTTTAAGGTGGAGTAGCTTGGAGTAATTTGCTCAAAATTCGTGCTGGCTGAATCTGCACCATTTATGGTGCATAAAAGACCACTAATTTTTTCAATGAAAGAAAAAAAACAGCCTAAAAAACTTAAAATCCTTGCCGCTGGAGACATCCATGGAGACACAGGCCTTGCAAAAAAACTTGCAGAAAAGGCAAAAAAAGAAAACGTAGACTTAGTAATTCTATGCGGCGATTTAACACAGGGAGAAAGTTCAACTTCTAATATAATAGGACCCTTTGTAAAAAACAAAAAAAAGGTAGTACTCATCCCAGGCAACCATGAAACAATAGCAACCGCAGATTTCCTTGCAGAACTCTATGATGTAAGAAACCTTCACGGCTACTATATAAAATACAAAGATGTAGGCTTATTTGGCTGCGGCGGAGCAAACATCGGCCTCTTCCAGTTAAGCGAAGAAGAAATCTTCAAATCTCTCAAGAAAGGCTTTGAAGGCGTAAAAAACTCACCCAAAAAAGTCATGATAACCCATGTCCATCCAAATGAATCAATCATGGAAAAGTTCACCAAAATCTTTCCCGGTTCATCAGGCGTAAAAAAAGCAATAGACAAATTCAAGCCAGACATATTACTATGTTCTCATGTACATGAAGCAGAAGGCATTGAAGAAAAGCTAGGCGGAACAAAAGTTATTAATGTTGGTAGAGAAGGGAAAGTCATTGAAGTATAACTGCTTCATCCAAAGAGAAGTTTTATATATCTAATCCTCAGTAAACTACACTATGCATAGAATGAGCTATAAAAAAAGAGGTGTAACAGGTTTCCTATTTCTTTTAGAAGTAATAAACCAGTTAAAATCCTAAAATGCAATCAATCTTCCTAGAACTCACCACTGTCATCGCAATTGCATTAGTATTAGCTTACATAATGAAGCTAATCAGACAACCTCTCATCATAGCCTACATTCTAAGCGGAATAGTAGTAGGCCCAACCTTTCTTAACATAGTAAAATCTCACAGCACTCTAGCAGCCTTCTCTCAAATGGGCGTCATACTGCTTCTATTCATCCTAGGTCTCAACCTCAACCTTAAAATCCTAAAAGAAGTAGGCAAAGTAGCCTTCTTAGCAGGCTTTCTTCAAGTCTTAATCACTTCCATTCTCGGTTTCTTCATCACCACGCTCTTTGGCTTATCATATATTCAGGCGTTCTACATCGGCCTTGCCTTAGCTTTCAGCAGCACAATCATCATAGTAAAAATACTCTACGACAAAAACGACTTAGACACCCTCTATGGAAGAATATCTGTTGGAATTCTAATAGTTCAGGACATCATAGCCATTCTTATACTAATTTTCCTGTCAGGCTACAAACCAAACATACCAATATTCATTCTCCTTACTACAACCGTCTTAAGAGGATTAGGTTTTGTCTTTGTCGTATTCCTTGTCGCTAAATATATTCTCCCAAAATTCCTTCACACCATTGCAAAATCCCAGGAACTTTTGCTTCTATTTGGCATAACCTGGTGCTTTGTACTCTCTGTAACCTCATACTTATTAGGCTTCTCAATAGAAATCGGTTCTCTAATTGCAGGCATAAGCCTTGCGTCATCTCCTTTCCATTATGAAATTGGAAGAAAAATCCGGCCATTGCATGACTTTTTCATAATCCTTTTCTTTGTAATGCTAGGCTCTAACATGACCTTCAACATTTCCAATCTTCTCATACTTGCTGTAGTCCTATCCCTTTTTGTCTTATTCATAAAGCCAATAATTATCATGGCTCTTATAGGTTTTATAGGCTACAAAAAACGAACAAGTTTCTTGGCAGGAACATCACTAGCCCAGATAAGCGAATTTTCATTAATACTTGTCACTCTCGCTTTAAGCTTAGGCCATTTATCATCAGAAATAGTATCTATGCTCACAGTAGTAGGCATAATAACCATAACTGGTTCCACTTATCTAATGCACAAAGGCAATTCTTTGTACAACTTCCTCTCAAAATACCTTACCATATTTGAAAGAAAAAACACTAAAATGGAAGAAATCTCGCTTCACAACAAATCAAAAAAATATCAAGTCATCCTATTTGGTTATAACAGAACAGGCTACAGCCTTGTCAAAAAGCTACAGAAAATGAAAAAGTCACTATTAATAGTAGACTTCAACCCTGACGTAATCCAAAACCTTGCAAAAGAAAACATACCCTGCAAATATGGCGATGCAAGCGACACTGAAATGTTAAAAGAGCTCAACATAGAAAAAGTCAAGATGGTAATCTCAACCATCATAGACACAGAAGTAAACCTTCAGTTGGTAAACAAAATCAAAGAAATCAACAAGAAAGCAATCGTCATCTTCAAAGCAAATCAGATAGATGAAGCCTTACAGTTATACGATGCAGGCGCAAACTATGTAATCCTGCCCCACTTCCTTGGAGGTGAGCATGCCTCATTAATGATTGAAAAATACAAAGGCAGCATAGGCAAATTCTTAAAAGTAAAATTAAGCCATGTAAAAGAGCTAAAGAAAAGGAAACAATTCGGCCATGAACCTCCATCTCATGAAAGACATTAATACTATTCTCAACCCTTCATGACGCCCATAGGCTAGCCACTGGTCAACTTTAAATGTCCAGTGGTTTTTATTGATATGGAGCTTCTAGCCTAGAAGTTCTGCATTTCCTGTTTCCACTGGTCACTGGTCAGGTGCCCCCGTGAGATATTTAAATGATAATCCTTTCTTTATTTCAAATTACTCAAAGAATGCTTCAACTATCAAATTATGATTTTCAGTATCATATACAAAAATCATTTACATAGCTTCAGCTTAAGGAAAAAATTGATGATTTGAAATGAAAATTAATCAAAATTTGGCAGCAATTCACGGATATCTTTGTGGAGATGGGTATATTAGTGGAAGGGATAAAGAAGTGTGCATAAGGTTTAGTAACACAAATCTAACTCTTGTTAAAGATTTTAAGAAGAGATTTGAAAGGCTATGCGATATAAATCATAAAATAACAATCAAAAAAGTAAAAAACAAAAAAATATTGTATTGTTACTCTGGCACCCAAAATAAAATCTATGAAAAATTAATGAAATATGAGCCTTATTATACAGAAAATTGGGAAATTCCCATAGAATTTTTAGATAAACAAGGTTTAAGTTTATGGTTAAGAGCATTTTTTGATTCAGAAGGCTGGCTCCAATTTAGACCTCACCAAACTAGAACAATCGGAGTACATTCCCTTAACCATAAAGGGTTATTACAAATACGGAGTCTACTAAAAGCGGTTTTTGGCATAGATTCAATTGTAAAGAAACGAAACGGAAGAAATATATCTTACTTAGGAATATATGGAAAAGATGACCTTACCAAATTCCATAAAGAAATAGGCTTCCTCCATAGTGAAAAAAGAAAGAAATTACCTAAGATTGTTAATTCTTATGTTGATTACACTTGGAAATTTCCAGAAGGCCCAATCAAATTAAAGAATTTTATAGAACATATGTTAAAGAAAAAAGCAAAACCTAAGTTGTGTAGGGGTAAGCCAATCTATGTTCGCTTTAATTCTATAAAAGAAGATAATCTAAAGAAATTATCAAAGCATCTATATGATTTGTTTAAGATTAAGTCTAAAATATATCGCTGTGTAAATGGACATGGCACCGTGTATTATGAACTTAATATACAAGAAGTAGAATCTGTAAGGAAAATGTTGGAAAATAATTTACTAAATAAATCAATGAAGGAAACACTAACCTTTACAAACTCCCATAGGAGTTAATTTAACTACTTTAGGTGAAATCCCAGCATTATGTACACTTTCTACTACGTCAATCACGTTTTTGTAAGCTTGAGGGCTTTCCTCAGCTAATACTTTAGGATGTGTTGATTGAGCGATTATTCCTCTTTCTGCCAGTTCCTTTTTGACATCTCCGCCCCAGAACTTATCTATAGCAGCGTGCCTTGACATCGCCCTTCCAGCTCCATGTACTGTGCTGCCAAATGTTTTCTCCATTGCTATTTCTGTTCCTTTGCATATAAAAGAAGCAGTACCCATAGTTCCAGCAATTAAAGCAGGAATATCAGGAAATGCTCTTGTTGCTCCTTTCCTGGTTATATAAATCTCTTTTTCTTTGCCTTCGACTTTATGTTTTTCTATTTTAGTTATATTATGAGCAATAGAATAAACAGTATGCATATCCATATCCTCCCAGCTCTTTCCAAAAACCTTCTCAAAAGTTTCCCTTATCCATTGCGTCATAACAAGCCTGTTTGTAAAACTGTAATTAACAGCGCATTTCATAGCTTTAAGATAATCCTGCCCTTCTTCAGAGTTAGCAGGAGCTCCAACTAACTGTTTGTCAGGCAATTTAATATTATACTTATCAACAGCCTTTTCATGGATTTTCAGATAATCTGATGCAACCTGATGCCCAAAACCCCTTGAACCGCAATGTAACATAATTAAAACCTGATCTTGATTGTTAATACCTAATTTATTTGCATATTCTTTATCAAATATTTCTGAGACTTTCTGTATCTCCAAGAAATGATTTCCAGCACCAAGCGTTCCTAGCTGAGGAACTCCCCTTTTCTTGGCTAAATCAGAAACCTTGTTTGGGTCAGCGCCTTCCATACATCCATTTTCTTCCATATTTTTAATATCATCTTTAACTCCATAATTGTTCTTAACAGCCCAGTTTACCCCCTTTACCATAACTTCATCTAACTGGTCATTAGTTAATCTCAATTTACCTTTAGAACCAACACCGCAGGGAATAGTTTTGAACAATTCAGAAATTAATTCTTTTAACTTATCTTTAACTTCATTATAGCTTAAATTGGTTCTTATTGAGTTAATTCCACAGTTTATGTCGAAGCCAGTGCAACCGCTGCTTATGAACCCATCTTCCTTATCAAATGCCATAACAGCCCCCATTGGCAAGCCGTAGCCCCAATGCATATCGCTCATACCTATAACTGGCTCTATTACACCAGGCAACGTTGCCACATTTGTTAATTGCTCTACAGCATCATCTTCAATAGCATCTAATATAGTTTTATTAGCAATTATTTTTGCATCTACCTTCATCTCTTTTCTTGCTGTTTTCGGCAACAACCATTCGTAATCGTTTAGTTTCTCTAGCTTCTCTTTCATATATTCAAAGTATTAATCAATAGCTTATAAAGATTTTTGTTTTCCAGCTAGATTTAACTAAAAATAAAAAAGAATCAATTAATTATTCTTTTCTTAGAATAGTTTCCCATGTAGGAATATTTCCTTCATATTCATCCCTAACAAACTCCACAATTTCTCTTAGTCCATCATATGACGGTCCTTTAGTTATCCTTGTTATATCAATAAGTATCTCAAAATCATTTAAAGGATTTTCTGAACCACTGCGATTAGGAGGAATAATGGAATGCAGAGATATCCCTTGTCTAAAGCTTCCATTACCATCCTCTGGATTTGTTTCTTTAAGAGTACCTATTAAAGTATAGTTAACCTTTTTGGTCCTTGCACCACCATCTTGAAAGATTTATTCGAGTTCCTAGGAGATTGGTAAGTTGTTATTGAGGAAGGATCAGCAGTTACAATATCTGTAATATTGTCTGCCACATAATCTATAACACCTGCCTTACCACTATCAAAAAAAGTTTGTTGTGATTGAAGAATATATGGCATTTCAAATGAATTAGTTCTTCCAGGTCCATAACCCTCTTCAACTAGATCCAATTTTCCTTCCCTGCCAAAATCAATAAATTTCCAAGAATAACCATCTTTAGTTCCTGAAAATTCTGTTCTTGAATCCTCAGAAACTCTTGACATCTGCTCAGTTGCCTTATGTTCATCTTCTGACACAAGTTTAATTTCATTACCTGTTACACTAACAATCCCAATCCCCATTACATATATTACAAATGGTATCAATACTTTTCCTTTCATTTAAATTCCTCCTAATATTTTTAATCTTTAATAGAATAACAATAACATTATAAGTATTTGTAGTTTCCAAAATATATTCCAAAAAAAGCATTCTTACTTATCCAATACCAAAAGCTTTTAAAACTTCTAACTTCTTTCTACTCTTAACATGGACAATACAGCTCTAATCAACACACTACACAAATTTGAAAGAAAAGTACTGCCTCTATTAGACAAGTTTGACAACACAAAAGACCTCAGCAAAGAAACAGGTCTAGACGAAATAGAAGTCATGCGGGCATTCCAATGGCTGGAAAACAAAAACATCTTAAAAATAAGCCAGGAACTCAAAGAAATGGCCAGTCTGGAAGACAACGGCAAAAAATACCTTCAGGCAGGTCTGCCTGAGAAACGATTCCTTTCTCACATTGACACCAAAACCTCATTAACCGAAATAGGAACAAAAGCAAACCTCTCAAAAGAAGAACTAAGCTCATGCCTTGGCATCCTAAGAAGCAAAGCAGCCATAGACATAAAAAAAGAAGGCACAGAGCTAATGGTTGCAATAACCAAGCATGGCAAAAGCCTTCTTGAAAAAGGCTTCCTTGAAGAAGAATTCATAACCAAAACATTCCCTCTTGACATAAAATCTCTCAAAGAAGAAGAAGTTTTTGCATTAAACAACCTAAAGAAAAGAAAAGACATAATAAAAGTTCAGGTAGTTAAGCTAAAAAAAGCCCTTCTCACACCTCTAGGCAAAGAACTATTAGAAGAAGACCTAACCGCAGAAAACATCGTAGACAGACTCACAACCTCAATGTTAAAAACAGGCTCATGGAAAGATAAGCAATTCAGAGCATATGACATAAAAATCAATGTTCCCAAAGAATACCCTGGCAAGAAACAACCATACAGAAAATTCCAGGATTTGGTAAGAAGAAAGTTCATGTCCCTTGGCTTCAAGGAAATGACAGGTCCAGTTGTAGAAACAGACTTCTGGAACATGGACTCATTATTCATGCCCCAATTCCATTCTGCAAGAGACATCCATGACGCTTACTATGTCAAAGAGCCAAGATATGGAGAACTTGACGAGCGTCTTGTAAAAAAAGTCAAAGAAGCCCATGAAACCGGCTTCAAAACCGGCTCAACAGGCTGGGGCTACAAATTCGATACCAAAAGAACTCATAGGCATCTATTAAGAACCCAGGGAACAGCCTGCTCAGCAAGAATGCTAGCCTCAGAAAAGCTTGAAATCCCTGGCAAATACTTTGGAATGGTAAGATGCTTTCGTTCAGACGTAATAGACGCAACTCACCTTGTAGACTTCTACCAAACAGAAGGCATCATAGTAGAAGAAGGCCTAAACTTCAGGCATCTCAAAGGTGTGCTAAAAATGTTTGCAGAAGAATTCTGTCAAACAGACAAAATCAAGATAGTCCCTGCTTACTTTCCATTCACAGAACCTTCAGCAGAACTACACGCAAAACATCCAGACCTTGGCTGGATAGAACTAGCTGGAGCAGGCATCTTTCGGCCTGAAATGTGCAAACCTTTAGACATAGACGTTCCAGTCCTAGCTTGGGGCATAGGAATTGACAGAATCGGCATGTTCAACCTAGGCATAAAAGATATAAGGCAGCTCTTCTCACAAGAGCTTGACTTTTTAAGAAACAGTAAGATGGTCTAATCTAAAATGATAAACAAAAAAGAATTCACAAAAATCAGAAAAGAGCTTGAAACCTATGACAAGCAAAGAGAAGTGCTAATTAATGAAGGCAGAGCCTTGCTAAAACTCTCAAAATGCATGATCTACTCAGTGCATAGGGATAACCTAGGAGAAACAAAAGGTCTTCTAAAACAAATCAAAGCTGCAAAGTTCAAACTAGACAAAACTGCAAAAAAAACAAAAGAGCTCAGCGCAGAGCCATCATACTCCAGCGCCTTGCAGGAATATGCAGAAGCCTTCAGTTATTACTACTTTGTTATGCACAAGAAACTGCCATCAAAGAAAACATTGGGAGTAAACAGCGAAGACTACCTTCTAGGCCTATGCGACCTAACAGGGGAACTTGGAAGAAGAGCAGTCTCCCTTGCAACAAAAAGACAATTCAAAGAAGTAGAACTCATCAAAGACACAGTAGAAGAAATCTATGGCGAATTCCTTAAGTTTAATCTTCGGAATAGCCAGTTAAGAAGAAAAAGCGATTCAATTAAATGGAATCTAAAGAAACTAGAAGAAATCATGTACGACATTAGACAAAGATCATAATTATTCTTTTTTACTTTTTTAATAACGAGAACGCTTCTTTTATTGCCTCTTTTTTCCATTCACTATTTTCCAACGCTT
>JASMCJ010000020.1 GCA_030753365.1 Candidatus Woesearchaeota archaeon | reverse complement strand
GATGTGACAGTTATTAAGACTGTGTCAGGAGCGCTGTCAACCTGGCCGTCATTAACTATTAATTGAAATACATAAGCGCCTATCATAGGAGCTATAAAGCTTGGAGTTGCTGCTGCTGGGTCTGATAGAGTAACTGTCATTGGACCTGAAACTTGTGTCCAGCTGTAAGTAATAGTATCTCCATCAGGATCTGATGAGCCTGAGCCATCTAATGTTACTGTTGAAAGCACTAATACATTTTGGTCAATTCCTGCGTTTGCTATAGGCGCATTGTTCCCAGCAGAAACAACAGTGAATGTTGCAGCATCGTTATCGCTTAAAGCTCCTGGATCAGTTGCTGTGAAAGTAATAGTCTCTGCTCCATTCCAATCAATGCTTGGTATTGTAATGGTAGCAACTCTGCTTGCTATGCTTACTGTTAGCTCTGTGTTGCCTGAGTATGTCCATACTATTTCAGCATCTGTGTTGTCTGTGTCATTTACATAATCATCTAAATTTATTGTTGCGAATGTTTCTCCTTCATTGATTGTTTGGCTAGGTATATCGCTTACAATAGGAGCATCGTTTACAGCATTAACAGTAAATGTTGCAGCGTCGCTGTTACTTAGCCCGTTTGGGTCAGTTGCAGTAAAAGTAATAGTTTCATCTCCATTCCATTCAATGCTTGGTATTGTGATTGTTGCTACTCTGGTTACTATGCTTACTATTAATTCTGTGTTTCCTGAATATGTCCATGCAATTTCAGCATCTGTGTTGTCTGTGTCGTTTACATAGTCATCTAAGTTAATTGTTGCGAATGTTTCTCCTTCATTGATTGTTTGATTTGGTATATCGCTCACTACTGGCATATTATTAACGCTTGTAACTGTAAATACAGCAGCATCGCTGTCATTTAAAGCTCCTGGGTCGGTTGCAGTAAAGGTAATAGTTTCTGCTCCGTTCCATTCAATGCTTGGTATTGTAATGGTAGCAACTCTGCTTGCTATGCTTACTGTTAGCTCTGTGTTGCCTGAGTATGTCCATATGATTTCAGCATCTGTGTTGTCTGCGTCACTTACGTAATCGTCTAGGTTAATTGTTGTGAATGTTTCTCCTTCATTTATAGTCTGGTCCGGTATATTGCTTATAACTGGTGCATCGTTTACTGGGTTGACAGTAACATTAATGCTTTTAGTGTCTGTAGAACCGTCAGTGTCATCAGCAGTGAAACTGATTGTTTCTGTTCCATTCCAATCCTGAGTAGCTGTGAAGGTTACTATATGGCTTGATGGAATGTCAACATTGATGTTTGTGTTGCCTGAGTATGTCCATACTATCTCATTGTCAAGTGTTTCAATATCGCTTACATAATCGTTTAAGCTCAATGTGTTGTCAGATTCGTCTTCGTTAAATGTTATGCTTGGCGGCAAATCTGAGAATGTTAAAGGATTGTTAGCTACATAGATTATATGCTCTCCCTGGCCTGCGCCTGCATCTGTATAAGAAAATACAAACACAATGTCTTCTCCTAAGATATCATCATTTAATGGAAGGTTTACTAAGTTATAATAATATGAACCATTAGGTGTAGCTGGCTGGCCGTCAATTATGCTTACGCCGTTACCATAAGCTGTTAAATCGATTGTGTTTCCTTCACTGTCAAGGATGTAAACTTCAGAAATTGCGTTTGAAACATAATTGTTTCCATCATTCTTGTCAATTACGTTAAAATTAACATAAACTGACTGGTTTCTAAGGAAATTGGTTTCTTCGGTTGTGAAAGCATCATTGAAGGTGGTGATGTCTGTTATATTAAATGCGTGAGGCAGTATTTCTATGCTTACGCTGTCTTCAGCTGATAGTGTTCCATCGCTTACTGTGGTTGTGATGGTGTAAGTGTCATTTGTTGCGTATGCATGGGTTATAGTATTTATGTCTGTTAAAGTTGTTATATTACTATCACCAAAATTATAGGTTATTTCCAGTGAGTTTCCATCAATATCCTGAGCATCTACTATAATATTAATACTGTGGCCAACAGTGAATTTGTCTGCTTCATCAGGATATGTTATGCTGATTGTTGGCGCGTCATTAACTGGATTGATTGTGATTGAAACTGTTGCAATATTGCTGTCAAGCCTTCCGTCGTTAGCCTTGAAAGTAAAGCTGTCAGCGCCGTTATAATTAAGGTTTGGTGTGTAAGTCAAAGTGTTTTCTGTTAATGCTGATAATATGCCGTTTGTTGGATTAGTAACAATTGAATATGTAAGAGGATCATTGTTTGGGTCGGATGCTGTTAATGTTATGGTTACTGGAGATTCAGGGTCTTCATCTACTGTAACTGATTGGTCATCTGCTACTGGTGGCTGGTTTTCATAAACAGTGATTTTGCATTTGTATGCTGTGTGTGTTCCTGTTGCGCAGTCATATCTTGCTGTGTTGCCAGCCCTGTCTTCTACTTCTGCTTTGTATGTGAAGTCTCCTGAAGTGGTTGTAGGGATGGTAGAAGTAACAGTGCAAGCATAGTATTCTGTATCAGGGGAGCAGGCTTTTTCTTCAATAAGCCCATCGCTGCTGTTGTATAGCTTGACTGTTTTCATGCCTGTCTCAAAGTCAACGCCTGTAAGGGTTAGAATATAAGAGCCTTGTTCTATTGGAACTGTGTCTTCAGGAATTGTTCTAAAGTCCCATATGTCTGGAGAGGTAACATCTGTGTAAGCTCCAGCAGCTAGATTTATATTTATAATAGAAATAATGAATATAAGTAAACAGCTTATTATTAAATTATTTTTCATATGATATTACCCCCTAACTCTTTTTGTGTTTTGATTAAAAGTTAAAAAATATAAAAATAAAAAATTTATTCAGGCAAGTCATATCTTCCTGCTAGAGTTGCATAAGGTATTATTGTGCCAAGGCTCATGCCATCAGACCATCTTATGCCTTTGAGCTTTGCGCCGGCTTCAAAAATTAATCCCTGAATGAAACGATCAAGCTTGTTACCTATGCTTAAGTTGCTAACTCTAAGAGCAATTAATCCATTACCTGATTCATCATAGTTTGTTATTAATTTTGCAGGTGTGTCTTGCTCATTTCTTGCTACCTGGCCTATTGTGTACTGGTTGCTGAAATGCTGGTATGCAAGCACTGCTGCTATTTCTGGAGCATCATTTGGATTAATACCATTAATATCTGCGATTAATCCTCTAACGTTTGCATATAAGCTAGCTTCAAGGCTGCTACTGCCTACAAGAGTTTTGCCTTCAGAGCCTACAGTGATTCCTACAGGACCTAAGCCTGGATAAAAGCTATGCATTGTGCTATCAGGGCCTATAATATATGCTGAGATCTCTGCTTTTAATAGTGCGTCCAGTTGAGGAGTGCTTGGCATGTAAAGTGCTTGCCCATGATTTGCTAAGCTTTCTAAGGATGATTGTTCTGCTAATGCTTGCGCGTAGTTAATAAGGCCTTCCTGTGAGGCTCCATATGCAAAGAGTAGCCTAGGATTCCATTGGTTAAGACTTCCATTAGCTGCTCTTAGTGTTGCATCGTCTTCTTTTACCATTGAAGATATTGAATCGTTCCTTATCTGAGCGTTTCCTCCAATGAGCAAGCCAATGTCGCTAAATGTTAGTATTTCATATACTGTAACCTCATGCTCACTAGTATTTAGGCTTGCTAAGGATGTATCAGTTTCTCCTGAAAAACCGCCAGTAGTAAATAAGTATCCTGCTATGGTTGAATGGGCGAAATTGCCATGCCTTCCTCTAACTCCAGCACTGCCACCAACTTGACCATATAACATCTCTTGTGTTTCAGTTTCCCAGTCGCTTGTGGTAACACCTTCTTTTGTGTTGATAGCTTCGTCAGTAGTGCTAAAGTTTGTCAGAATTCCACCAGTGGCTGATACTAAAAGTGTGTAGTTTCCTATTGGCAGCTTCCCTTCTGTAGTAAGCTGGGCAAGAGGCTCAATCACATCAACTATTGATTTAGTTGTTGATAAAGGAAGCTCTTCTCCTTCAGCTCCAGGCAACCATCTTGTGAACTGTTCTTCTCTTACAGTGTTCTTTCTGCCTGCTATAACGTTAGCATTAAACTTTCCTCTAAAATATTTTGAGTCAACTTCACCCCCAGCTTCTACGGTTGCAGCAATAGTATCTTCTGTGTAAGTTCTGCTGCTTTTGCTATCTAAATCACCATAAGTAAGCTCGCCGGTTTGTGATACACCTGTAGGAACTTGTCCTAATGTTCTTCTTGCTTCATCGTGGCTCATGCTTGTTTTGATTTTTCCAATAGAAGCATTAATCCAAGCAGAAAAGTTGTCTTTAAGATATCTTAAGCTGCCAATAAAGCCGCTTCTTCTTGTTGTCTGCCCAAGAGCATGCTCAGGGCTTCCTATATCGTTGTTGGAATAGTCTTTGTTGATTTCAACTCCAGCATTGCCTGACAAATGGTCATGGTGAAATGGAATACTTGCGCTTCCGCCAGCAACTGATGGTGTGTTATAATCTATATCCATGTCACCTGAAACTCCAACATCACCGCTATTGTCTCTTTGATGTCTGTTTATCATAAGTTTTAATCTGCTAATTAGACCTTCTGAGTCAAATGGGCTTGTTTCTGTTACTTCTTTAGTATGTGTTGAAGGAACATCAGCATCATAGCCTTCAGAACTTGGATCAATTTTCTCAGTTATTTCTGTTGTTATAGTTATAGTATCTTTGTAATCATCTGAACTGTTTTCTATTTCCTGTGTTACCCTTCTTGCAGTTTCTAATCCTACTTTGTCTTCTATACCTCCTGCGTTTATGAAGTCCACAGTTGCGTTTATAACTGACTGCTTGTATCTTTCCATAACTTCTGTTCCTATCCCTTCATGAGCAGTGATAGTTTCTATTTCAGTGAAGTCAATCTTTTCTTCCAGTCCAGCGTATTCAGCTAATGGTTTGAATCCTTCATACTCATCTTTTGCAGCTTTAGCTTCAGCCTTAACTTCTGCAAGCCTTTCACTGATTCTTTCTAGTTCAAGCTTTTCAGAATAGTCTCCTATTTCTGGAGCGCCTTCTTCAACATCACTGCCAGTGATGTTCTTGCCTGAGTAAAGCTCAGAAAGCTGTTCATCTAATGATTTTAATAGTTCGTTTCTTGCCTGAGATTCCATCCAAAGTGAATGCGCATTCATTTGGTGATGAAGATGGCCATAGCCTTCCTCAACTTCTGCTTTAGAATCAAATTCTTCAGAATTTCCTTTTATGTTTAGGTCTATATTATATAAGTCGTCAACTAATGTTGTAAACTCTTCAGAGGAAGCAACATCCCCAATCTTCTTGCCTTCTAAGAAGCCATTAACTAGTATAGCATATTCTTCCATGAATGATCCATATGCTCCGTTTAGCATTGTTGAAGTGCCTTTAGCCTTTTCCTCTAAGTCTGAGACTTTGACACCTTCTGATACTTCGAATTCCTTTACTCTTTCCTTGTAAAAATTATTGTTATCTAAACCTGCTGCTGCAACGATTAAGTCATCATGAGCATTGTTTATTCTAACAGCCTCAATAAATTCTGATGAATCATCAATAGTTTCTCCTATTTTGGTTAAAGAAGCAAGATTTCTTGTAACATCAAGGTAAGGGTTTTCCTTTTTGGAGGTAGCTATATTCTTTTCCAAATTTCTTGAATGAGCTGATAATATTTTTCTATTTTCTCTAAGTGTTTTATTTGCATTAGCATATATATCATTAAATGTTTTCTCTAAGTCTCCTATTGTTTCAGTATGATCAGCTTCATGTTCAGAAACTTCTTCTGATATGAGCCCATATCTTAATAGTTGGCCAAAGCCAAGTTCCATACTATCTAATTGTGCTATTCTTGCGTCAAGGTTGACAATAACATTTGAAGAAATTGCTGCTTCCATATAGCTGTGCGCTTCAGGAACTTCTTCGATAACCCAATCAGATATTTTTTTATAAGTGTTGTCTACTTCTGCTTTCAAATCTTCAGAATGGGTTAATTTTAAGAAATCTCTAGCGTTTCTCATGCTTGGCACTTCTATTTTAAGGTCAACAGTTGTATCATATGATACTTCAGCTAACTCTATATATTTGTCTTCTTTTCTTAAAATATTGGTGACTGCAGCGTATCCTTCTAACAAAGCATCTACATTTGTTCCAAGCCAGGTATCAATTTTAGTTTTAGCAGCTTCTCTTTTAGTGTTTAATTCTTCAAAAATTGTAGTATAATCATCATTTTTTTCTAAGCCATCTATAGATTCATTTAAGTTTAGATAATCTGTAATAGCTTTATCCAGTTCTGTCTTTGTGCTGACTGAATTGTTTTCTAGAGAATCAATGATCTTGAGGATTTCTTCGTCGATATTAGGATCAGGGCCGCCAGCTGAGCCTGTTGCTTCGCCAGTATCACCTGCTGTGGCAACATAGGATGAATTGCCAGCAGACAATGTTGATATTGTAGGATCACTAAATGCTTCATATACCTCTTGAGCTGTTAAACCTGGTGGACTGCTAAAACCGAATATAGCAGCTAAAACTGCTGTTGTAAGAATTGTTTTTTTCATTTTTAATATTACCCCCGTTTGAAATATTTTATACTATAATTATATATTTTTAGATAGAATTATGTTCTATATTTAAATATTTCTTTTAAAGTGACTACATTAGGTAACTACTTATTAGTTGCTAAAAACGAGAAATTAAATAAATTTAACCTTTAATCATTTACTCTGGCTTTGAAACTTTAATGCCTTTTACAAGAACAGCGGGGGTGATAACAGGAGTTTCCACTTCCCAGCCGAAGATTTGTTCTGGATTATTTCCTATTAGCTTTATATTCTTTAGAATGGTTAGTATATTATCACTTATTCTTATGTTCTTTACAGGGAATTTAATTTCTCCATCCTTGACATAGAATGCTGCATCTCTTGGTATTGTTGAAAAATCTCCCGTGTTGTAGTTGTTGAATCGTGTGTACCATAAGTTTGTTATATAATAACCTTCCTTGATGTCTTTTAGCATAGCTTCTTCGCTGGACTTTCCTTTTTCAAGGATTATGTTGCTTGGCTCTGGAGAGATTAAACCAGCATTTGCAGTTGTTTCAGTGCCATGCCTTTTTGCAGTAGAAGTGTTGTGAAGATAGGTTTTTAACTCTCCATTTTTTATTATTGCATTTCTTTTTGAGGGTACTCCTTCTGCGTCAAACTTTGATGAGCCTAATGCGTTAGGAGTTGTGCCGTCATCATATAGGTTTACTATAGGGCTTGCTATCAGCTTGTTCAGTTTGCCTGCAAGGCAGGAAAGGCCTGATTCAACGGAGAAGATTGAGGTTGCCTCGCCTATGTTTCCCAGTATGTTGGCGAATGCCAGAGGGCTGAACAGGATGTCAAACTTTCCGGTTCTTCCTTCCACTGGATTGAGGGCTTTCTTTGCAGTCTCAGCTGCTTCTTTTCCTATCTTGTCAGGCTCGAAGTTGTCAAGCGTTTTTGCGCCATAGTTTAGATGGCATGATGCATACTTGTCAATCAATGCTCTTAATGAGAAGTATAAGCTAGTGGACTTTTCTTTTACTTCAATCTTGCCTGAGGTTATAAGATAAGTGCTTGAGGAATCTGTTTCAAGAACGCCGGCTGCTCTTTTTGCGCCGTTTTTAAGAGCACTGTCAATGGCCTGCTTTACAAGTTTTATGTTTCCACCTTTGTTGATTTCTTCAATATCTTTGTCATAACCTTTTTTTATCTCTTTGTATTCAAAAGGGCCTTTTGCGATTCCATTGTATTCGTTGTTAGGTGGCAGGTTTTCTGCGAACTTTAGCAGTTTTTCTATGGCAGCATCTGCAGCTTTTTTAGAAAAATCTTTTATTGAGATTGCGATTGTTCTTTTTTTGTGGACAGCGAAGATTCCAATGTCCATGTGATACCAGTCCTTGATTGCGGAAACTTTGCTGTTTGAGAATTTAATTTGTGAGCATTCCTGCTTATTTAGGGAGACTATTGCATCGTCTACTCCTTTCTTAAGAAGCTGTTCTTTGATATATTTTGCTAGTTCTTCTGGCTTCATTTTATGCTTATATTCCTCAACCTTATTGAAGGGCCGCCGAACCAGACAGGAATAGCCTGCATTGGCTCGCCTTTTCCGCAGCTGCCTGAATGATATTCCGGCTTTTTGGCAACAGCGTCAATTGCTTTGTAGAGTTCAGGTGTTGAGATTTCTATTGATGGGCTTATGACAGGCCCTTTGATTTCACCGTTCTTGATTAAGTAGGATTCTGCGCCAACATATTTCTGGTTGAGCCTTTTATCGTCAATGTTCCATTCCATGAAGTTTTTCATGTATATTCCGTCTTTTACATCTTCAATAAGCTCTTCTTCTGTATGTTCTCCTGGGAGCATGAAAGTGTTTGACATCCTTACAATGCTTTCTCTATTATATTCAACAGCTCTTGAAGAGCCGTTGCTTTTAAGGCCCATGAACATTGCAGTTTCTCTATTGTGGAGGAGTTCATTGATTTTACCATCTTTAATGAGAAACTTTCTTCTTGCTTCTACTCCTTCGTTATCATAAAGGTAATGGCCGTAACTGTTTGGTAGAGTGGGATCGTCAACAACATTTACAACTTCATTCCCTATCTGATGGCCTATCATATCTTTTTCTATGAATGATTCGCCTGCCTGAGCAGCTTCCCTACCGAAAATTCTGTCAGCTTCATAGGGATGGCCTGCGCTCTCGTGCACCATGATGCCTACTACTTGAGGGCATGCTATAACATCCATTTTCTTGGCGGGCAGCTTTATGCCTTTAGAAAGGTTCTGCTGCATAGCTTTTACTTCATCTGTTACTATTTTTGGAGCGTCCCATTCTTTTACAAGCTCATAACCTTTGGTGGCTCCATACTGCCAGAATCTTTGGATTGTTTTGTTCTTTTCCTGGACTGTGAGAAAATAAAAGAATGTCATTCTAGGAATGGTTGCCAGTATGCTGCTGCCTTCAGAGTTTGCAAAGTATTCTGTTACAAGGCTGTCAGAAAGCGAGAGATATCTGCCGATGGTGTTTACTTTTGTGGCCTGTATTGCTTTGTCTGCGTCAAACAAAACTTTGAGCTTCTCTTCAGGAGAGATGTCTGCGAGCTTAACTTTTTGCTTGACTTCATATTTTTTTTCTGATGTTTTCTCTTCTGATAAGTCAACCTTTTCTCCAATTTTTGTTGCGCCATTGGCTGTATTTAAAGCGTTAGAAAGGAGAGACTTAATCTTATCCTTGTCTAAGGAGTTTGAAGATACAAAGTTTAGTATGTTGTTGTTTGAGAGAAATCTTATCCCAATGCCGCTGGTTTCTTCAAAACCTGAGAGTTGAGGTATGCTGTTCTTAAGCATAAAGCCGTTGCTTGAGATCTCCTGCAATCTTACTTCAGCGTAGGAAGAGCCTTGTTTGGTTAAGTATTTTATTACAAATTCTGCGAGGTCTTCATCAATCATGGAATTTATGGGAAGATAGAAGATATAAAAAGCTTTTGTATGCGAAGCTTTATAAATACCCTGATATATCCAATATATTGCCCTTTGGGATTTATTACTGCTCCAGAATCTTGAGGATTACTTGAGATTTGGCAAGTGTAGTGTAGTCCGGTCCAGTGGAAACCCAGTTTATGGGTTCCCTGCGGGAACAATCATTCTGCCTTTTCGAGGCGGGGACTCGGGTTCGAATCCCGGCGGGGGCATTTTTTGTTTACGCATTCAAAATTAGATTAAACCAACGGAGGTTAACTAGCTCAATGAACTGAGTGAAGAAAAATAAAGTGAAACGAAGCTCAAGACGATGGAAAAAGAAAGGCCAGATGAGATGGAAATGGCAGAGAAAGAGAATGAAGAAAGAGAAGAGAAGAAGAAAGCAGAAATAAGCTGATTCTTTTTGTTTTTATTTATAATCTAAATTTGTTTGTAATTGTTCTTATCCTATTTTAAACTCAATATGTTAACTAATAATTAGAGAAAAATAACAAAAGCCTCAGAGTGATCGCACCCAAGGGTCTTGTTCCTTGATCCCGAGTGCAACATTCAATCCTCACGGATTGAAGTCCCACGAAAAAGAAACAAAAGCCTCAGAAGGGAGTCGCACCCTTGACCTGCAGCTGTCTTAAATCTTTTCAGATTCTACGAGGTTCGGCATACTTTCTTGTTAGTTACTGCCGCTCTACTAGCTGAGCTACTGAGGCAAAAAACTTCGTTTTTTGTTTGAGTTCTTAATTGAGACTATTTCTTCGCTTCGCTTGAAATAGGCTGTCTAATTTTTTCTTCGGAAAAAATTAGTTAGGGCATAAGACTTAAAGCTTTTCAAGCGCTTTATCTTTATCATTGCCTAAGCTTTTTTGGCATGATGAACAAATTGTATGCTTCTTGCCTTTGCTGTCTTTGATGTATGTGCCCAGTATCTTCTTAAGGAAGGTTACTTCAATCTTTTTCTTGCATATTTCGCATTTTGCCATACTAATTAATGATTAGGCTTAGGTATATAAAAATTGTTATGAAATCCGATGGTTTTTTATATTAAGCTCATTTTAGTTTTATATTATGTTAGAAGGACTAATAAATCCAATTTTTGCGCCGTTGCTTAAGCTTCCTATGCTTTTAGCAATTGGCATAATAGCATTCTTAGTTTCTTTGATTATTACATTAGTGTATAAGTTCACCACTAACCAGGATCTTATGAAAAGACTGAAAACTGAGATGAAAGAGTTTCAGAAAGAGATCAAGGAGCTTAAACATGATCCAGAGAAAGCAATGGAAGTGAACAAGAAGGCAATGGAATCTAACATGAAGTATATGATGCAGTCAATGAAATCAACATTGTTTACTTTCCTACCCATAATTATCATATTCGGCTGGATGAATGCATATATTGCTTTTGAGCCGATACTGCCTGGCCAGGAGTTTACTACAACAGTTTTATTGGATGGCAACTTTAAGAATGGAAATATTGAACTGATAGCTCCTGTGGATGTTGAAATAATGAGTGATAATCCTAAGACAATAGAAGATGGAAAGGCAATCTGGCTGTTGAAAGGAAAGGCTGGAGAGTATCTTTTAGAATATAATTTTCAGGGCAAGAGCTATCTGAAAGAGTTGTTAATCTCAAGTTCACAGGAATATAGCAAACCTTTGAAAAAAGTGAATGATGGATTTGTGAAATCTGTTTCTATTGATAACAAGCCAATGAAAGTGCTTAACCTCTTTGGCTGGAAGGTTGGCTGGCTTGGTACATATATAATATTCTCTTTGATATTTAGCATGACATTGAGAAAGATTATTAAGGTGTATTAGATAATATATAGAACAAATATTTATTTCTTAGCCTTTTCTTCTGCTTTCTTGACTGTTCTTACCTTTGTAATTACAGCTCTTCTCATGCATTTGGAGCAGAAGTTGCCACCGTATGGTCTTTCAGGCCGTTTCTTTGTCTTAGGCATATTATTCATCTTGTAAGGCCTTTCCCTTGGAACGCCTTTGAGAACTGCGCCGCATTCGCCGCATTTAGCTGCCTTTGGTTTTCTCTTTCTATAATGAACTACAGATTTTGATCCAGGAGTTCTTACATGAACCCTTCTGAAAGTCCTTGATTTATGTTTTCCTGCTGGCATAGAATATAAGAAAAGCATTGGGGTTTAAAAATATTTGGTTTAGAAATAATAAAAAATAGCCCCAGGCAGACTTTCTTGCGATAAATCTTATTATGACTTAAAGCTATTCGAACTGCCGTCCTCGGACGTTTTCAATGGAAAATAAACCTTTGCTTGATTTCCATTACCAAAATCCGAAATGATTGACCACTACACTATGGGGCTATTATAGTATTTTAAATATATTATATTCTTTAAATAAGTTTCCTTGCAAACAGCATCAATCTTGGCTCTGCAAGGAGAAGTTTGAATAAGAACTTTGAAGGATAGTCCCTGTCATGTTCTTCTAGGATCCTGCTTGTTTTCTCTTTGTTGAATAAAGAGACTAAGTTATTATAGTCTTTGTCTGAGAAGTTGTCTAAGCATCTTCTTATCATTAAGGATAACCATAGCTCTTTTCCTATCTCCTTTTTCCATGCTTTTTCATAATTCTTATTATTCTTTATGGAATAGGCTAATGCTTTTGCAGCTTTAAGCCCCTGGACAATCCCTCCACCTGTGGTTGCCTTTACCATGCAGGCAGCGTCGCCTACAAGAAAAGTGTTGCCTTTCTGTGTTTTTATTTGAGATGAATAAATTGGAACCAATCCTGCCTGCTGGTCTATTATAGTATAGTTACCTAATCTTTTCTTGAGGAAATCGTTGAATGTTTCTTTGATGTTGTTCTTTGCTAACAAGCCAATCCTTACGGTTTCTTTGTCCTCGGGAACAACCCATGCAAAGCTTCCAATATGAGGGTAGAATTCTACTATGTTATTATTCTTTAGCTTTACTCTTGCCTGTAGCCCTGTCCAGAATTTTCTTTTTTTGAACATTCCTGAAGACTTGGCTACTTTTGAGGTTGGGCCGTCGGCACCTATTATATAATCTGCTTTATGTTCTCCTGCCATGTTTCCTTCTATAATAATAATATTATTTCTTCTTCCAACGAACTTGCTGCCAAGATGAAACTTAACACCAACGTCTTTTGCCATACTAGCAATATGTCTGTCAAACTTTGCCCTGTCAAGGACGATGTTCTCTTTGCCCTTTGGAAAGCTTAGTTCTATGAATGAATTGTCAGGAGAGAAAATTCTTGTTTTGGTTATCTTGTTTAGTATGAACTCTTTGTCAAGCTTTATGGTTTCAGCTAAGGCAGAGGTTACTATGCCTGTGCATTGGACAGGTTCTCCTATTGTAGTATGCTCTTCGAAAACTTCTACGTTATATCCTTGCCTGGCTAAGAGGTATGCTGTGTAAGACCCTATAGGTCCACCGCCTATAATATATACTCTCATTTTATATAGTGTTTGAGATTCTTTTTTAAATCTGCCCTTATATGCCTTAAACAACATAAAGTTTATATATCAGCAGTCTCTATTCTCTAATAGTTATTATGTTTAATCACTTTGATATACTCAATAACAATAAAGTTTAAATATAGGTGGTATTTTCGAAGTAATTATAAACTAATTATTTAAAAAAATTTTGGGGGAAGATAATATGAAAAAGTGGAAAAATTTTACTGTATTTATGTTCTTTTTAGTGAGTGTTTTAGTTAGCACTGGCTTTGTGTCAGGACTAAGCGTAGCTGATTTTAGCAATGTTAAACTTGAGGCTAATGATGTAGAGCTTAGCACTGCAACACCGAGAAGTGTGAGAGTCACAGACGAAATGGAAGTATTAATCGTTTTCGATTCCAATGTGAACTTATCAGATCTTCAGGTTGAAGCTGTATTAAGAGGCTATGACCATGATGATGTTATAGAAGATATATCAGATGTTTTTGAAGTAAAAGCAGGCAATAGATATGATGCAAAATTGGTATTAAACCTTCCTCAAAGAGTTGAGCAGGGAAGATATGATCTGAAAATAAGGTTTGATGACAGAGTAGGCGTAACTTATGTAATTAATTATCCATTAGACATCGGCGCAGACAGGCATGCTGTTACAATAAAAGATGTTATATTTGATCCTGATGAGAAACAGAAAGCTAATAGGGCAATCTTAACAAAAGTAAGAATTAAGAACTATGGCGAAAAAGATGAAGATGGTGTTAAGGTTAAGGTAAGTGTGCCTGAGCTTGGATTGTCAGCATCTGATTATATAGATGAAATAGAATCAGGAGATTCAGTAACAAGTTCAGAACTTTATATGAGAATTCCTAAAGAAGCTGAAACCGGCAATTATGAAGTAATCGTTAGCGTTGAATATGATGACGGGGATGAAGTTGAAAAGGAAAGGTTCACTTATAGAGTTATAGGAGAAGATGGCAGTGCTGGAGATAGCAGCGGAACATCAACAACTCCAAGAACTGTTATAACTGTTAGCCAGGAAACACAGCAGGCTACAGCAGGTGTAGGCGGTGTTGTTTATCCAATTACAATAACTAATGAAGGCAGTGAATCAAGAACTTACTCTGTTGAAATTGAAGGTGTTGATGATTGGGGAACTACAAGGGTAACTCCTTCAAATCTTGTTATTGTTGGTGAAGGCGAAACAAAATCATTATATGTTTATGTTTCAGCTAAAGATTCAGCAAGCGCAGGAGATTATATGTTTAGCGCAACAGTTAAATCTGATGACACAGTATTAAAGCAGATACCTTTAAAGACAAGCGTATCAGCAGTAGCACAGTCATCGTCAAGGTTACTTTCAAGAGCAACTTTGAAGAAAGCTTTGGAAGTAGGATTAATAACCTTTGTTGTGTTACTGGTTATACTTGGCTTAATAATCGGATTTAACAAGTTGAGAGGAGAGGAAGTAGAAGAGCCTGAAGAAGGTTCAGAAAAGTATTATTAACTTTCCTTTCTTTTTCTATATTTTTTTATATTATTTATTTCTTAACTACATAAGTGGAGAGGAATCTGCATGAAAAAAATAATAATCTTATCTATCTTTTTAGTTCTTTTAACTACTGTTAGCGTTATTGGAACGGAGGATTTCTCTGCGGTTTCTGATAGTATGGTTGTGAGTATGTGCTCATGTTCTGTGTATGAGGGTATTATAAAGATTAAGAACACAGGCAGCGAAACGAGTGTGTATTCTATTGAAGCTGAAGGTGATGCAAGGAATTGGGCAACGTTCTATCCTGACTTTCTTGTGTTAGCTCCTGATGAAGAAGCTTCTGTGAATTCTTATATACAGCCTGAATGTGGGGCTACTGGCAATTTTGATGTGGGTACACTGATAAGCACAGAAAAAGGGCTGAAGAAGCGGCTGGTTCAGAAGATTTCTTTGAATAAATGCCTTAATCTTGAAATGGAGCTTAAGAGTTTTGATAACACTGGCTGCCCTTGCTCGCTTATGTATTATGAGTTTGAGGTTAAGAACACAGGCTCATTTTATGAGATTTATAATTTTGGTGTTGAAGAAGCTTTCAAAGATTGGGTGACTTTAACTTCTAATAGGCTGGGGTTAGCTCCAGGACAGGAAAATCCATTTTCTATGTATATAAATTCTCCCTGTGAGATTTCAGGGCAACAAGTTGTTAGCTTAGGAGTTGGTATGGAAAACAGTCAGCTAAAGGCAACATACCCTCTTAAAATAAATGTGTTAGGCTCTTGTTTTAATTATAGCATGGGGCTTGGAAAGCCTGTTTTATTGGAAGAAAATAAAGAGGTTGGCTTTAGGAGTTATGGGTCATCTGCTTATGAATTGTGTGAGAATGAGAAGCCTGTAATGGTGCCTGTTCTTATAAAAAATGAGATTGGTGAGCAAAATAAGTATAGTTTTGAGCTTGAAGGGAAAAAATGGGCAAGACTGGATAAGAAAGAATTGTTATTGAATGGGAGCCAGGAAGGGATTGTTGGTGTAGTTATTGAGACTGAAGGAGTGAAGAATGATGATTATAATCTTACATTGAATGTTAAAAGCTTGAAAGGAGGGGTTGAGAAGAAAGGAGAGTTTTCTGTTAGGTTAGATAATTGTTATAAGCCCTTTATTGTATCTGGGAAAAGAGTTAAAATAAATTATTCAAGGATTGAGACTCCAATAGTTATTAAGAATGAAGGGAGCAAGGAAGCAGCATATACATTGAGTATGGAATGGAAAGAAGGAGACTGGGTGTCTATTGAGCCATCCAGTATTGTTGTTAAGCCTGATGAAGAAGGTACAGTATATTTGCGCACATCTCCTGAAGAGAGCGTGGATCAGGGAAGTTATAGGGCAATTGTTAATGTGCTGGCGAATCAAAGCGGGAAAAGTTATCAGCAGGATGTTGAGATAAGGTTGAGGAAGCCAGGCAAAATTTCTAATTTTGTTGGCCTTATGATGGGAAAGACTGTTGATGTTCTTGACTTTGCTAAGGATTATATGTGGTATTTTACTGGAGGGATTGTAGTTTTATTGGGATTGGTAGTGGTGTTAGGGACAGTTTCCAGAAGAAAGGCTAAGAAATTGTATGAAAAAGAGGTTGATGTTGTTGAAGAAGAAAAAATAAAAGAAATAAAATCAGAAGTCCAGAAAAAAGCTGAAGAAGAAAGAAAAATAGAAAAGAAAATAAAAAAGAAGAAGGTAAGAGAAGAAAAGCCGGTAGAAATAGAGAAAGATGACAAAATAGAGATTCCATGGAAGATTATTCTTTATGTTTTTATTGCGGTTATTCTTGGAGCGTTGATATTCTTTGGTGTTAAATATAAAATATTTGGCAGAGTTTTTGCTTTATTGAAAGGGTATGTTTTGTATATTGCAATAGGTTTTGTTTCATTAATTGTTTTGGTTGTGGTGTTGAATATAATCAGGTCTAAGAAAAAAGAGGGGCTTGTGGCTGAAGATAAGGAAGAAAAGGCAAAAGTAGAGAAGAAGGTTGCAAAAAAAGACAAAAAGAAAGAAGAGGAGTCTATTGAGATTGAAAATGAAAAACAAGAGTTTAACTTAAAGAAAGCTCTTGGTTATCTGCTTATTGCGATAGTTATTGGCGCAGGAGTGTTCTTTGCGTTTAGGTTCATAAAACCTTCTGTTGTTCCTGAAGGCGTGAATGCTTCGGTTTCTGAGAATGTAACAATGTCATTATTTGATACTGCTGGTGAAAAGGTGAAGGATGGTATGGGCAATGCGCTTAATGTTTCTAAGAATGTTTTGAGTAAGGCATATGGCTTTGTTAAGGGATATTTGATGTATATTGGTATAGGGCTTGGAGCGTTGTTCAGCCTGGTTGTTTTGGATATAATCAGAAAAAAGAGGGAAGCTGCTAAAGAAGAAAATGAAGATAAGAAAAAAGGAAAAGGCAAGAAAGTAAAGAGAGAAGTTAAAGTAAAAGGAGAGTTTGCAAAGACCAAAAAGTTGGTTAGGAAAAAGAAGTTTAAAGGAAAAGTTAAGAATCTGATATTAATAGTCTTGGTTCTTGGTGTGCTTGCGATTGCGGGATATTATTCTGCTAAAACAGCGCCTTATCTTATGGAGAAGGTTAGGAATGTAAGCGTGGAAAAGAATGTTACAGAAATTGAAGAACCTTTACCTGTTATACCTGCTAATGAAACAGGGATAAAAACGCAGGTGTGGGAAGAGGATACAATTCTAAGTATAAATCTTGATGAATATTTTAAGGATCCTGATAATGATGAATTGGCTTATTCAAGCAGTTTGTCAGGAAATGTAACGATTACTATTAATGACGGAGTTGCAAGGCTGAAGCCTAATAAAGATTGGTATGGAAGAGAAGAAGTGTTTTTTATAGCTGATGATGGAAAAGGAGGGATTGTTAAGAGCAATAATGTAACGCTTATTGTGACAGATATGCCTGAGACTTTATTTGGAGGCTTGAATTCCAGAGTTTTGGGTATGAAAGGGTTTGTGTCAAAGCAGATAAAAAGACTGAAGGAATCTTTTATGGAGTATATAGGATATATAATGCTTGGCTTGTTTATATTATTAATGATTATCCTGTTTCTTAGGTTTAAGAAACAAATCATTGCTTTCCTTGAAGAGGATACAAATAAAGAAAATTCTGAGAAGGAAAAAGATAGTTCTAAAGAAGAAGATGGAAACTCTGAAATAAAAAAAGAAGAGAAGAAAAAAACGGGATTTAAGGTGTCTAAGAAGAAGATTAATGGAAGGAAAAAGCGTTGATTCTCAGGTTAAATGTTTGCATCAGGTGTTCAGGCATAAAATAGTTGGAAGTGGTTATGTGACTAAGTATGGTTGTGAGAGATGCATAACAGATGATATGAATAAACAGTACCCAAAGTATTGCCCAGTAAGTATGTATTCTTTTTATGTTGTTGGTAAAGAAAAATAAAGATTTAATCTAATGGATGTTGATACTGCTCTTCTTTGTCTTCGTTATCATTGCTTTCTTCTTCAATATTATTGTCTTCTGTGGCAATATCTTCTTCAGAATTAAGCTTAGTTTCGCTTTCTTCTTCATTTTCTTCATTCTCATCCCCTTTTTTATGCTTTCTTCTAAAAAGTGTTATAACAATTAAGATGATGATTATGCCAAGCAGAGGAAGTATGTATATGCTTAAGCCTGCGCATTTATGGTTTCTGATTATTTCAAAGCGTTGGCATTCAGTAGGCTTGCATTTTAACAGGTCGGTGTTGCAGTATTCATTGTTTGAACATTCTTTATCTGTGGTGCATTCAATCTTTGATAATGGTATGGTTGTAAAGCTTTTTACAACCTCTCCGCAGACTGTTCCTGCTTCGGTTATATGACTTTGGTTTGAAATAACAGTAGTGAAGCATGGGTAAAAATAGAAAGTGTAGCCTTTGTTTGGAGCTTTTATTTTTGAGGTGAAATTGAAAGACTTACTTTCTTTAGGGAGAATTCTCTCGCTTATCTCATAGTATTCAAGGATTCTATTGGTTTCTGTTTCTTTGAGAAAGACGTCTTTTATATCAATCTTCTTGTCAATGTTATTATAAATGATGAAACTATAATCAATATCTGTACCTTCAAGGCAGTTTTTAGAATGACATCTGTATTCAACATCTATTGATGCAGATGCTATGCTTATGCTCAATATTAATATTAGGATAGAAAATATTGCTTTTTTCATATGAAAGTGATTTGTAGATTAACTTACTTCTTTGAAGGTTTGTCAGTCTTTTCTTCAGCTTTTGCTGGAATTATCTTTTCCAGAACTCTTATTTCGCATGCTTTTAATGGATGAACCTTGTTTAACAGCTTTTTAAGATCGTTCTGGAGTTTGTGATCAAGAGTGTCATTGATAAGCGTGTCAAAGTCCAGCTTGCTTACCATATCGATTGTATTTTCCCTGGCAGTCTTTCTTATCTTTCTGCCAATTAAGTTGGATGTGTATGATCTTGTTACGAAAAATGATTTTATTCTGACTTTGAAGTTGTCTTTTGTCTTGCACTCGTAAGAGTCGTCAACCCTTTTGCTTCCTCTCTTAACTAACCTTTTTATTGAAGCGGTTGAAAATGAATAACCTGTGATACTTGCCTTTAGCTCATTGTTTTCAATGCCGTCTATTAAGAAGTTAAGGTCTATGTGCTGAAGCTTAGGGTTATCAGTAATGCTCATAAGGTTAAGGCTTAGTTTTCTGCCTATTACGCTTTGAGGGTCAAAGGCAGTTAATTCGCCTATTACCTGGCCTCTTAATATTTTAGGCTCTTTTACCTTATACCAAGACTTCTTACCGGTTTTTTTAATCATTCTAATATAAGAGGATGAGAGAATTATTTATAAAGGTAACGGTTTGTAGGGCTTATTTAGCAGTTATTATCTCAACAACGTCTCTGTGCTTTAGAATATGCTCTTTTCCCACAGTTCTCTTGGTTTTTACGTCTATGGCTCTTATGAACTTGTCTCCTAAGTCAGTGTGAATTTTGTAGGCAAAGTCTAAGGCTGTTGAGCCTTCTTTTAGAAGAAAACAGTCTGGCAAAATATTTCCATGCTGGTCTTCAAGCTTGTTCACGCCGCCTGGGAAAATTGCTATTAGCTTTAATAATTGAAAAGTGGCTTTGTTTATGATTTCCTGGACGCCTGTTGAGTTGTACTTTTTTAATATGTTTTCTTTTACAAAGTTTAATGCTTTCTTCTGCTTTTCATTTAACTTGGTTTCTTCTAATATTTTGAAATCATTGTCTCCTGGCAGGTATTCTATCAAATCTTCTTTTGCAGCCTCTTTTATGGCAAGCTCTGACTCAGCTGAGCAGGGGATTATGATATAGTTAGGGAATTCTTCTTTTATTCTTTTTAGGTTATCTTCTGCTCCGGGAATGTCTATCTTGTTGGCAGCGATTATCATAGGCTTTGTCTTCTTTCTTAGATTCGTAGCTATATCTTTTAAGTGTTGTTCAGTCCATTTGGTGTAGTTGGTTTCATCCATGCCTTTTAATGTGGATTCTACCATTTCTTCGGTGACTCCCAAGCCTGAGAGCTGGTCTGTTAATGCTTTCTTTATATCCTGGTGCTCCTGCTGGACTGTTCTTGCGAACTTTTCCCAGCCTTTCTTTAGGATGCCTAGATACCACATATCCATCTCTACCTCTAAGAATTTGATGTCTTCTATAGGGTCTCTTGTGCCTGGTTTTACAGGTTCTCCCTTATCATTTGTTGAGCCTGAGATGTCTATTACATGGATTAAAGCATCAGCCTGCCTTAAGTCATCTAAGAATTGGTTGCCCATGCCCTTGCCTTCATAAGCTCCAGGGACTAAACCGGCAACGTCTATTAGTTCTATGGGAACAAACCTTTGATGGTTGATGCAATAGCCTTCCCTTGGGTTGCACTGGACATTGAATTCAGTGTCAATACAGTCTATTCTTACATGGGCAATTCCAGAATTTGGTTTTATTGTTGCGAAAGGATAATTTGCTATCTCTACATCTGCTAAAGTGAGTGCCTTAAAGAAAGTGCTCTTTCCAACGTTTGCTTTACCTACTACGCCAACTATCATTTTACCCCTAAACAAGGGTTATGAAGAAAACTTAATAAAGCTTTCCTAATATTATATGTAATATGGTGATTGCATTGTTCATAGGAAGGTTTCAGCCTTTTCATAAAGGGCACTTATCTGCTATAAGGCAGATACTTAGAAAAGTTGATAAGATTGTGATATGTGTGGGAAGTTCTAAAAAGGCTGGTGTTAAGGGAAATCCTTTCACGTTTGAGGAAAGGTTTAAGATGATAGAAGAAACATTGGTTAGTTTAGATATTGGTGGTTATACTATATTTCCTATACCTGATGTTCCTAATGACAAGAAATGGGTGGAGCATGTGAAGGTTTTAGTTCCTAAATTTGATGTTGTGTATTCTTCAAATCCTTTGGTTATAAGGTTGTTTAAGGAGAAAGGGGTTGAGGTTAAAAAGGTTAAGATGCTTGAAGGGGTTTCTTCTACAAAAGTAAGGAAATTGTTGAATAGTAAAGGTTGGGAAAAGCTTGTTCCAAAAGAGGTTGTGAGGCTGGTTAAAAAATAGTTACCCTTTACAATCTAATTTTACTAATGTAAAGGGTAAGATATATATATGAGTTCGATTTTCTATCTTATATGGTATATATTTATAAGAAAATAATTCAGGAAAAGCCTTATTATTATTTAAGGATTTCAAAGAGAATTAAAGGCAAAATAATAGTCAAAGATATAGCCTATCTTGGCAGTGATGTTTCTAAGATTGAGCCTAAACTGAAAAAATTACCAGTTATTTATAAAAAAGAAGTAAGAAAAGCTTATAGGGACATTAAGAAGTATATTGAATCAGAACATTATCTTAAAAAGATTAAAGAGCTTAAGTTAAAAGAAGATGACTATTTAGAGAAGGATTTATTGGATAAAGTTGAGGCAATTAAAGAGCATTTCAATAAGAAATTTCTAAAATTGGATGAAAAAACAGTTAGTGAAGCATATAAGAATTTCCTGATAGATTTTGCTTTCAATACTACTTCACTTGAAGGAAATACTATCACTTTAATGGAAGCAGACAGATTGCTTAGAGAAAATTTAACCCCAAAAGATAAAAATTTAAGGGAAGTGTTTGACCTACAGAATACAGAAAAAGTCTTTTTTGAGATTATTAATTCTATAGCTAGTTTGGATAATGAATTTATAGTTTCTGTCCATGATAAACTCATGGAAAATATTGATACTAGAAAAGGCTATAGGCAGCATGATATAAGAGTTTTTAAGTCAGCGTTTGAGGCAACACCTTTTGTTTATGTTAAGGCAGATATGGGTATTCTACTTAAATGGTATAGAAAGTATGAGGATGAGTTACATCCTTTGGCGTTAGCTGCCATTTTTCATCAAAAATTTGAGAAAATACATCCTTTTTCAGATGGAAATGGAAGAACTGGTAGAATGCTTATGATTTATATTTTGATGAAAAAGAAATATCCTCCTTTGATAATTAAAAAATCGAGAAGAGCTGATTATTTGAATGCTCTTGCTAAGGGAAATAACGTAGATTTAAATAATATAGAGCCTAAATTTTATAAGGAGCTTGTTAATTATATTGCCGAAGAGCTTGATGATGGCTATTGGAATAATTTTATGGTGTAGTTACCCTTTACAATGGCAAAACCTTAATGTAAAGGGTAAGAGGTCAAAATGGTAAAAATATATGCAGTAGGCGGATATGATGAAGTGGGAAAGAATTGTACAGCCCTTGAAGTTGGGAATGAAGCAGTGCTGTTTGATTTAGGGATTCATTTGGATAGTTACATTAAATATACAGAAGATGAAGATATTGTTAATATTAATGCCAATGAACTGATGAAGGTTGGGGCAGTGCCTGATATTTCTGTGCTTAAGGATATTAATGTAAAAGCTATAATTGTTACGCATGCGCATCTTGACCATTGTGGTGCCATACCTTATCTGGCTAATAAGTTTGGTGTGCCTATTATTTGCAGTCCTTATACTGCAGAGGTTATAAAGGCCATACTTAGAGATGAGGAAATAAAGATTAATAATAAGATTATTGTGCTTAATGCTGGTTCTAGTTATAGAATTTCTAAGGATATTAAGGTTGAGTTTGTTAATATGACGCACTCAACTCCTCAAACTGTGATGGCGGTTGTGCATACAAAAAATGGGAAAGTGTTGTATGCTAACGATTTTAAGTTTGACAGGTTTCCTGTGCTTGGAAAGAAGCCGGATTTTAAGAGAATGAAGGAACTTGGTAAGGAAGGTGTGTTGGCTGCGATAGTTGATTCTACATATTCTTCTTCTGAGAGCAAGATGCCTTCAGAGTCTGTAGCAAAGCAGATGCTTAAAGATGTTTTGTTAGGTGTTGACAGTGTTGGAAAGGCTGTTATTGTTACAACGTTTGCGTCTCATCTTGCCAGATTGAAGAGTATCATCGAGATTGGGAAGAAGCTTAACAGAAAGATTGTGTTTTTAGGAAGAAGTCTTGCTAAGTATGTTGAGGCTGGTGAAAATATTGGGCTTGTGAATTTTTCTAAAGAAGTTGAAATTGTGAAATATGGCAGTAAGATTAAGAAGAGATTGAAAAAAATTGAAGAGAAAGGGAGTGAGAAGTATCTTTTAGTGGTTACAGGGCATCAGGGCGAGCCTAAATCAACATTGTCTAAGATGGCTAATAGTGACATTTTTAAGTTTAGGAAAGAGGATCATGTTATATTTTCATGCAGGGTTATACCAACGCCTACAAATGAAGAAAATCGTCGTGTGTTGGAGAGAGACTTGAAAGATTTAGGTGTTAGGATTTTTAAGGATATTCATGTAAGCGGGCATTGCGCTAAAGAAGACCTTAGAGATTTTATTCATTTGGTTAAGCCTAAACATCTTGTTCCTGCGCATGGTGGAATTGAGATGAGAAGTGCTTTGCAGGAGCTTGCTGTTGAGATGGGCTACAATCCTAAGAAGAATGTGCATTTGTTAGGGAATGGGGAGAAGGTGGAGGTTTGAGAGTTCGATCTTATGGATAGCCGTTCGTAAGATTATTATATAGAATTTATTTTATCATGATGATCAAAATCTTCAAATAGAATAGAGTTCTTGTCCTTATCAACCTTAAATGTTAACACAAAGTGAGAATCAATATGCACTCTTTTGAATTCCTTTAGATCATGTTTTAGATTTTTATAATTGTGTGGATTTGGATGGTTAATGATTTCCTTAATCTTTTTTATGATTATTTCATACCTTTTTCTGTCTTTTTTTGACAGTTTTTTAAGAATTTTTTGTAAAGAGGGCTTAATCTCATAATTATACATTCTAACCTTCAATTATCTTTCTTAATTCAGACATATCACTAAATGGAATTCCTTTCTCTTTATCTATTCTTTTTAGTTTTGTTATGTATTCTGGCTTAACTTCTAGTTCAAAGTCTTTTAATTCATTTACATCTTCTTTTATGTTTAGTATTTCATGCTTTAGAAATTTTATATCTTCTGCTATTTGTTGTAATAAATTTAGGCTTATAGTCTCCATTTTGTTTCACCAAGGGTATAGAATAGATTTATCTTTATATAATTAACTGATTTTGAGATAATTGAGTTTGTTGTGTAGAATGTTGGCTTTTCTGGTTTCATTGTAAAGTAACCAAAGCTGTTATCTTACACACTTTCTCTTTACATGGCTCTAAGGCTTTGCCTAAGATTGAGTTTCTTCTTGCTTCGTTTTGGTTCATCTTATGAACTCTGTCTTCTTCTGATTCACCAATTTCAAATTCTAATAGAGTGAACTTCATAGCATGGCCTGGGGTTGAAGAGGTTGTTAGAAGATCGCCTGGTTCTATGTTTCCATTTTCTAACGTAACTTTTACTGGTACTCTGCCTGCTAAAGATAAAGGCACTCCTTCATCATCAGAATAATCAGCAGAATTTCCTATTATAATGCCCTGCTTTGAGCCAATCAACTGCCCAGGGCTTGTTGAATAAATGCCTGCAATTCTTGTTTCATAGGCATCTTTTGACTTTTCTAAGAGTCCATTGTTTCCAATAACTAAAACATCTCCTGGCTCTAATAATTCTTCTTGGTTTATTTTGTACATTTCAGCATAATCAGAGCAGTCGATATAGGAGCCCTGATCAACCCATGTAGCTGCGCATTCAAACCTTCCAGTACCATTCACATGCAGTTTGGTTTGAGGGTTAGTTGTCCCGATGCCGACGTCGCCTCCCATAAACGCTGCAGTAGTTCCAGAGCCGTTCACCTGCAGCTTAGCCTGAGGATTGGTGTCGTTGATACCTACGTTGCCTGTTCCCAAATCCATAACTAAAATATCATCTGAAATAACACTTAAACCATTATCAGA
>JASMCJ010000019.1 GCA_030753365.1 Candidatus Woesearchaeota archaeon | reverse complement strand
CTTAGTGCCGTAATGTTTGCTTATATCAACAACAAGATTAGGAAACTTGTTCTTGTCCATTTCAATTGGATCCCATACACAGTAGGAATATACATCGTAGTTCATAGATTTCTTGTCTAATACAGTTAGTAAGACATTAGTGACAGCTTTGTGGTCTGGATGAGGATCGCTGAAAGCATGAGTAAAGATTTTTCTTGGCTTGAACTTATCTAGTATCTCTTTTATCTTGTTTTCAATCTTAGTTTTGTTCTTAGTAACCTCTTCCTCAAGCTTTGAGTCTTTAAGCCCAAAATAAATAATATCATTGCCTCCAATGACTTTATTAGCTTCCTCGCATTCCTTTTTTCTCATATCCTGAGTAACTTTTGCTTTAAGCCAGGGATGGCTGCTCTCGCCATAAGAGAAAATAACTGTAACAATGTTCATGCCTTCGCTTGCATATCTTGCAATAGTGCCACCTACTCCTAAGAGGTTGTCATCGTTATGCGCGCAAAATATTATAATATTGTCTGCCATAGGTTAGAATTAGTGTAGGTTTTTATAAAGGTTTTTATCAAAATCAAATCGAAGCCTTTAAATATATGTTGAATTTACCTTTTCTAAAGGGGTAAAAAATGAAACTTACAAAAACCAGCAAATTAGTTGGTTTAGTTTTTGAGGTTTAAAAAATGAAACTTTCTCTAGCGGAACCAAGATACTTAAAAGAGAGCATATCAATCATTTCTGATTTAGTGAATGAAGCAAGGTTTAAGGTAACTCCAGATGCAATAGAATTGGTTGCAATGGACCCTGCAAATGTGGCAATGGTTATATTTAAATTATTATCTTCAAGCTTTACAGAATATAATGTTGATAAAGAGATTGACATGGCAATAAATTTGAGTAACTTTAAGCAAATTCTTAGAAGAGCAAAGCCTGAAGATATATTGACTCTTGAATTAGAAGAAAATAAGCTTAAGATTCAGTTGAAGAGCAATACCACAAGAACATTCTCATTGCCTATCATTGATTTGGAAGAAAAAGAACAGAAAGTGCCTGAACTAAAGTTCCCAATAAGTATAAAGACAACATCAGCCCTTCTTAATGATACTATCGAAGATGTTGATATTGTTGCAGAGTCAGTGATGTTCCAGGCAGAAGCAAAAAAGTTTACTATTCTTGCAGAAGGTGACCTTAGCCAGGCAAAGATAGAGGTTCAGGAGAGTGATGAAACGAAGATAACATCAACTGCTGATAATGTAAAAGCGAAATATTCTATAGAATATCTTAAGAAGATGATTCCTGCTTCTAAGCTTGCAAGTGAAGTTACAATGCAGTTTGATAAGGATTATCCTTTGAAGCTTGAGTATACAGTTGTTGACAAACTACAGCTGGCTTTTGTGCTTGCTCCAAGGGTTGAGAATGAGTAAGATTTCTTAAAAACCAGTAACCTTTATAAACAAAACACTCTTTTTTCTATAATGTAGGGTAAGTACTTAGCTTTCGCATCTAATGTGAGGAAAGTCCACCCACACAGTCAATTTGACTGAAAAATTGCCACTCTTGGAAGAGAGATCCGGAAACGGATGGCAACCCATTCAGAAAATAAACCACATGTTAACAGGATGATGTTGCGAAGCCTGAGGTGACTTGGGTGAGTTAACCAACTGACGTTTTAGCATGAAAGGATGAAACATGGGACCTGGTTTGTGCAAGTTGAAGGCATTGTTATGTCAAACGCTTAGTTAAATGCTAAGGCAGGCTATCGTAACTTAATGTTACACAAAAGGGCCTGACAGAAGGTGGCTTATTCTTGCCCTACATTTTATTTCTGTTACTATTTTGAAATGCTACATAAAGTTTATAATATACAGAGGTTGGTATATTGTTAATTATAGGGGTATTTAATGGGATTTTTAAAATTGTTTAAGAAAAAAGAGGGAGGAGAGGCTTTAGATATGCCGCCGCCTCCACCACTTCCACCTAAATCTGTTTTGAAGAAGAAGGATAAGAAGAAAGAGAAAAAGGTAAGAGAAGGTTTGCCTCCATTGCCGCCTTTAGAGCCGATAGTTCCAAAGCATAGAGAAATGCATAAGGAACCTACAGGAGCTCCAGTGCATCCAGGAGTTGGACAGCCTCATGTTCTACCACCTTATCCACATGGATTGAGACATCCTCCAGCACCTTCTAAGTTTGAAGCTCAACAGTTTCCAGCAATGCCTGATACTGAACATGAAGAAAGGCATGTGCCAATGGCTCATCGTCCTAGGCCTGTTCATCCTATAGGACATAGAATGGCACCACATCATACGGTTGAAAGAAAACATGGGCTATTCACAGCACCTAAGCATACAATGCCTAAAGAGCATATGCCTATGCCTGTTCATGAGGAAGAGGAGCATAAACCGTTTGTTCCACCTTTGAGAAGGGAAGAGGATGTTGCTGAAAGGAAGGTTAGTGGGCCTTTGTTTGTAAAACAGGATTCTTATAGGTCTATACTTGAAGGAATATCGATTATTAAAGATAAACTTAAACAGTCAGAGGATTTGGTTTTAAATCTTAATAATATAAAAAATAGCAAGGATAAAGAGTTTGAGAGATGGAGAACAAGCCTTGAAGATATGCAAAGGAAATTGATATATGTTGATAAGATATTGTATGAAAAGTGAAGGTGAATGAAATGGATGGCAGAACACCAATGTTTGTGAGAATAGATGAATATGAAGATATACAAAATTTAATGAATGTGGCTAAAAAGAAGCTTAATCAGGCAAGAGCTACTTTGAGTCATATTTCTACTCTAAAAATAGAAGAGGATACAGAAATTGACAAGTGGAGTTCTACGCTTGAAGAAGTGGAAAGAAAGATAGAACTGATAGATAAGGCTTTGTTTGAACAGGAAGGCTAATTATTGGAAAATGGGAACTGAAGGAGATGAATTTAGTTATATAAGGATAAGGGATAGTGATCAATTTAGAAGGAACATTCTGGAGTGCCTGAAAGACATTATTTCTCTGTTGCAAAAGCATGAACAGATTAAGAGAATAAGAGAAGAAAAGATAAAAACTATAATGCAGCTTAAGGATATTCTTTTAGAACTGGCAAAATTGAATTCGCAGCTTAGGCTGGAGCTGCCAAAGGTTAAGGTTGTTATTAGGAGAAATGCTGTTAAGGCTTCTCCAGGAGTTAAATCGGTTGTAGAAGTAAGGAAGACAAATCAGTTTGATCTGTTAGAGAGTGAACTTGAGGATATAGAATCAAAATTAAAGGCATTAGTTTAGTAAGATATTTAAAGGGCTACTTTTTTCTAATAGTTTAATAGAGTGTGAAGAGCTATTCTTCAGGTTCAAAAATTGCTGGCTCATTTTAGGCAACAATCTGTTGCTCACTAAACCAACATGCATTATGCACAGAGCCTCAATTCGAAAGTCTTGGAGAATGGGTAAGTTAAACACTCACCATGCGGAGACAATGAAAATTACAAATTTTCAAGCCTCCGCTCCAGTCGCTTATGCTCCTTACGCGGAGACAATGAAAATTACAAATTTTCAAGCCTCCGTTCATTCACTCACGTTCATTCGCGGAGATGCCGGAGTGGCCAAACGGGATAGAGTTTAGTCATAGGTACTAAATATCCACACTCAAGTCATTTGAGTTATGAGGCCTTACAAAAGGTCGATGAAGTGCTCAGTGAGCCATCTATTGGCTTAGTGCCTACGGGGGTTCAAGTCCTCCTCTCCGCATTTATTTCTTTTCGTGGGATTTCCGAGCAGAGCGAGGAATATCGCACTCGGGATCAAGGAACAAGACCCTTGGTTCAAGTCCTCCTCTTTGCATTTTCTATCATTTTTAAAGCTTTAAAACCGAAAGGTTTATATATAGATGTATCACTATTAAGTGATAAATAACAGTTATCATCAAAATGGAAAATCTAACCGAAAAAGCGAAATCAAAAGGTAAAGGACTACTTGCAAGAGCTATTGAATTAAGGGAATCAAGGATTAGTTCTGCTAAAAGTAAGGATACTTATGGTATAACTAGAAAAGATGAAGAAGCTCCTTATCAAGCTGAAGAATTAATGCTTTCACCAGAAGAGATAGATAAGTTACTAGCTTCTGATGATAATCCTTTTGGATTAGAAGATAGTGTTGAAGAAGACGAAGCTTCTGTTTATCTTAACTTAGACTCTGAAGAAAAATCAGAAACGAAAATCACAGAAAAAGAAGTTGGACAATTATTGACTGGAGAATCAGTTGAACTAAATGTAGAAAATCAAGAACCAAATGAAGAATATGAACAGCTGGAAAGCGCTGTGTTAAACGTAATTGATAATACTAAAGAAGCAAGTGATTATAATAAAGGACCAAACTTGTTAGAACAGATGGAAAGCATTGTCAGTGAACTTAAATCTGACATATCTGAGACTTATAAAGAATTAGAAGAAAAGGATGTTAATAGAAAGTTAAATCCAATAGAACAAATGGAAAATGTTATTAGTGAACTTAAATCTGATATCTCTGAAACTTATAGAGAACTAGAAGAAGCCCCTTATCAGGCTGAAGAGCAGGTATCTGATGAAGAAACAACTGGATTTTCACATGAAGAAATTGATGATATACTAGACTATGAAGTTCCAGAGGATGATAATTCTGGGTTAGAAGACCTTGGAGATGATGAAGAGCCTAATGAAGAAGAACTTGGTACTATGGTAGAGACATTAACAGAAGATAATCCTGTTTATGAACAACCTGAAGAAAGTGTTGAATCAACAGAAGAAGAGTCTGGAAACGGGTTATTGTATAATGTAGGCCAAGGAGTAGCTAGTGTTTATAATAGGTTGACTGAAGTATTCCGAAGAGAACCAAGGGAAACATCAGAACTAGAAGATAATCTTGTTTATGAAGAACAACCTGAAGAAAGTGTTGAATCAATAGAAGAAACTCCTAGAAATGGATTGTTGTATAATGTAGGTCAAGGAGTAGCTAATATTATTAAGAAACATACCAAAGAAGGTAAAATGTATGCTGAATTCGTAAGGCTTGTGGACTTTTATTCTGATGAAGTGGACAGGCTTGAAAGTTTGAAAAATTCACTAGAAAATCCTTCTGTAAGAGTGAGAAATCCTAGAGAGAAACAACTGGAACTAAGACAACTTCTTCCTTATACTGAAGAAAAGGTTGATGACCATCTTACATATTATAGTGAATATAGTGATGATGCGTTATACGAAAAACACGAAGAAAATCTACAAAGGCTTGGCTCAATGAGAGAAGAACTTACAACAGCTATTTA
>JASMCJ010000018.1 GCA_030753365.1 Candidatus Woesearchaeota archaeon | reverse complement strand
GGCCTAAATCCACTTGTTCTGCAACAAAAGAAATATTTTTTCCTTCATTATAGCTTGGTATGCCTACAACTATATCATATGTCATAACCTAATTAAGAAAAAGATACTATTTAAGATTTTCTAAAGGGAATTTTACTTAACAACAAGCATTCCCAAAGGTCTTCTAAAACTACCTATTTCAAAGTTTCCTTGCTTATTTGCTTTGAATTTAAGAGAAATAGTCTTGCCATCAAACAATCTTTCTTCAACATCATAATCTTCAATAACAAACTTGTTTGCTTCACTGCCAGAATATGTTATAAATAATTCTACTGATACGTCTCTTTCCACAACAATTGTATCAGGCTCAATGAAATCATCAAATATTCTTATGTTATGGGTTATTGGATTGTTTTCTAAAGATTCAGTATGTGATTGGATAGTATCAGCAGTATGCGCGGTTCCAAGATAACTAAACAAGAATATAAATATCACACATATTACTCCAATTCCAAGTTTTATTATCTTCATCTTTATCACCATTCAAACACTGGCGGCCTGTTTACATCTTCCACTGTTACGGTTACATCTTTTGAGACTTCATTAACACCATCAGATACTGTTACAGTTACAGTATGTGTTCCTGCGTCATCATAGTTTGTTTCATATATAGAAGTGCTCATCCAGCCAGAATAACTAACCGTTACATCGCCTCCTTCAGGATCTGTTACAACAGGGCTTATTACTGCCGGTTCTCCTTCTTTCACAGTTATTTCAGTTACTAACTCAAGCGTAGGAGGGCTGTTAGAGCTTACCACAGTAATAAGTATTTCTTCTTCATCTTCTAATTCCCCATCTGAAGCTGTAACTGTTACAGTATATTCACCTATATCATCTTCCTGAGTTTCCCATTCTCCTTCATCATCTAACGGAGACGAATAGCTCAGTATAACAGAATCATCATCAGGGTCAGCTGCAATAGCTTCTATCTTAACAGTTTCACCTTCTTTCACACTTACATCACTTAATTCGCTCAACACAGGAGCTCTGTTTATATTACTAACCATGATGGTAACTTCCTTGCTTACTTCATTAACACCATCAGAAGTTGTTATTGTTACCTTATGCACTCCTGCATCATTATAGTTTGTTTTATACTGGGATGAAGTCATCCAACCGGAATATTTTATGCTTACTTCTTCATTTTCAGGGTCTATTACAACTGGACTTAAAGTAACAGTCTGCCCTTCATTAACAGTTATATCATTAACATTTTTTATCACAGGCAACTGGTTCTTGCTTTCTACAACTATTAACAAATCCTGAGTAGTTGTTGATTTGCCATCAGAAGCTGTTATTGTTACTTTATATTCACCTGCATCTCCTGCTTCTGTCTGCCATTCGCCTTTTTCATTCAAAGGATTGGTATATGTATAAGTTATAGGATCGCCATCAGGATCTGTTACTTTCAGGTTTAATTTGACTGGCTCAGTTTCTTTTACAACAATCTTAGGCAAATCTTTCTTATCTTCTTCTTTTAGCTCCTGTTCAGGTTCTTGAACAACTGGAGGCTGTTCAGGAACAGTTTCAGGAGTTTCTTCAGGTAATGAAGGCGGTGAGCTTACAGTATCTTCTTCTCCAACTGGAATCTCATCAAAAGGTATGAATGAAAGGTCATCATCAGTTTCTTCTGGAATCTGCCCACATCCACCTAAAAGAATTATGCTAATAGATACCAACATCAGTAACAGAATTTTTTTCATTAATTTAACACCTTGGTTATTATTTTACAGCATTTGAACTGTTAGTATTCCTTAATGCATAACAAGTATATAAACTTTATTGTAGTAAAAAACACTCTTTAGAGGTTAACATTAAGAATCCATACAAAAAAGGTAAAATTATATAATAGGCAATACTATTCTTATTCTATGCAAATCAAAGAAAGCAAGTTTAAAGGAGTATTTTTAGGTTTGAGAGGCAGAAGAACGCTTTTGCTTACAAAGAATCTTACGCCTGGAAGGAAATTTTTTGATGAAGATCTTATTAATCATAAAGGGTCTGAGCTCAGAACATGGAACCCTGACAGGAGCAAACTTTCCGCTGCTATCCTTAACAGATTAAAGAGTATGCCTATTAAAGAAGGAGATGTTGTTCTTTATTTGGGTTCTTCTTATGGCACAACTTGCACTTACATTTCAGACATAGTTAAAGAGAAAGGCTTTATTTTTGCCTTGGACTTTGCTCCAAGAGTTATGAGAGACCTTGTTTTCATAAGCCAGGTTAGAGGTAATATTTGCCCTGTTCTAGGCAATGCAAACCTGCCTGAAACTTATAAGGATAAAGTAAGCAAGGTTGATGTTCTTTACATTGATGTTGCGCAGAGAAACCAGGCAGAGATTCTTATTAAGAATGCTAAACTCTTTCTAAAAGATAAGGGCTATGCTTTTTTTGCTATTAAGGCAAGAAGCGTGGATGTCACAAAGAATCCTGAGAGGGTTTTCCAGGAAGAGATTAGCAAGCTGCTTAAGAGCGGCTTTAAGTTGATTGATAAGGTTAATCTCAGGCCTTATCAGAAGGATCATGTGATGGCTTTGCTGCAGTATAAGCTCTAATTTCTCTGGGAATTATATGAAAAGCCTATACTAAGTTACTATTCTTTCTCTTTTATACAAAAATACAGCGAAAGATATATATCTTAATAGGTGGACAACATAAAGGGAGTGGTTATAAGGCTGTAAAATGAAAAATAGCCAAAAAAAGATTGATGAAGACATTGAAATCATAAGAAGGGTTGATGGTTTCTTAGTGGTTGAAGAAAATATATATGATGATTCTTAGTTCTTAAAAAGAAAAAAGGGGGATGCATTAAAATTTACTGCGTAAATTCACTGGTCCCCATTTTTTTTAGAAGTATTAGAAGATAATAATTAAAAGTATATTAAGAAGAAAAGAATGGGGATGCTGGAACTTTCAGCTTGCTTAATGCAAGCATTTGAATCCAGGACACCTAGATCTCTGTTCTGTCATCGGCATACGCCTCAGCAGATCATAGGAACTTCAGTCTAGTGCTCTCCCAGGCTGAGCTACATCCCCAAGACTTATAACAACTAAGAGTGAATTTTTATTTATATTACTTTCGCTTTTGCTCCCTCTATTGCACTCTCAACCAGCTTATCAACACTAAATCTTCTCCAACAGCTTA
>JASMCJ010000017.1 GCA_030753365.1 Candidatus Woesearchaeota archaeon | reverse complement strand
CTAAGAAAGGCAGGCTTTCTTGAAGATGAGGTTTTATCAGTTATAGGAGTAGGTCATGGATATAACCTTGTCAAACTCCCTGGCGACATAAACTGGCATTTTGTTGACACTGTTGGAAACGCTGGAGGAGGCATACAAACTTCTCCCTCAACTGGGTGGTATAGTTATTGCACCTCATCATATTCATCAATATTAATGCATGGGTGTTATAATGATGTAAAAGGTAAAAGTCTTAACAATTGTCCTGACATTTCTTCAGAAGTTGTTGGATGTGAAGGAATAGGACCATGCGCTAGCTTTAAGGATTACTGCTTTTTTAACAAAAACTGCTGTGATGGTTCACAGTGCAGTTTTTTCCAATGCAAAGATTGTAAAGCTAATGAAGAAAGCTGTTTTTCTAATGGAGATTGCTGTGATGGTTCACAATGTGATTTTTTCAAGTGTAAAGATTGTAAAGCTAATGAGGATAGCTGCCTTTCTGACGGAGACTGCTGCTCAGGCAAATGCAAATGGAACTGGTGGTTCTGGAATAAATGCGAATAGGAGGATAAAAAATGAAAAAACAATTATTACTCATTGTCTGTTTCACAATACTATTAAGCTCTTCTTTTACAGTTAAAGCAGAGCCAGAAGATATAATCATAGAAAGAATAATCCAAGAGAGAGTTAACTATGGAGATGTGCTTGAAGTGATGATTATAGCCACAAACAACGAAGCACAGCCAGTCAATATCAAGATTGAAGAGCTAATTACTGGAGAGTTTGAGTTTATTGAACCAAAAGAGCCTAAGTTAAGGGCATGGGAAGGATATAATGTGTCATATTTAGATTGGAGTGTAACTATTCCAGCAAACTCAAAAGAAACTATAATATATAAGATAAAGCCTCTTTTAACAAAACAATATGCTCTTTCTTCAACAAAAGCAATAACTGAGAATGGTAATAGTTTCAAGTCAATGCCTTCTTCTTTCAGGGTTTTTTGTGTTCCTGATGACATTTGTGATACTTCTAAAGGTGAGAATAATGTTTATTGTCCAGAGGACTGTTCTACAGGCATAGCTGATAACACCTGTGATTATAAAGAAGACGGCAGATGTGACCCAGACTGTGTGCCAGAAGCAGATCCTGATTGTGAAGCAAAAGCTGCAGCCCAGGAAGCTGAAGAAGTCCAAGAAGAAGAAAGAAAAGCCCCAGAAAGAAGCATATTAATTTTCATAATTCCTGTTATTGTAGTTATACTGATAATAGCTGCGATTGTTTATTTCATGGTTTCCAGAAAAGGTAAGCCAACCATTAAAAAATAAATATTTATATATCATTTAGAACAAGATAAAACCTTAAGCAGAAAGGTTTTATAAAAGAGAGTTGAAATGAAAAAAGAAATCTTGATCACAACAACTCTTTTAATACTTATTTTAATTCTTCCTGACACTGTTTTGTCTGCATCATGCGGAAGCCTAAACGGAAACATTTGCCTGCCTGAAGAGGATTGTTATGATGGTGATTGGATAACTGCTGATGAAAACAATTGCTGCTCTGGCATTTGCTGTTCAAGAGACCAAGTCCAGACTGAAACCACTTTAATCAACGAAGATAACACAGAAGAAGTCACAATAGAAAGATTATCTGATGACACCATAAGAGTATTTTATGGCGCAGTAATTAGCCCTGAGATTGGAAGACCATATTCTCTTGATGCTAAGATAAGTGATTCTACATATATTGTTGAAATTAATAATGTATCGTATGAGTTTACAACTTCTGATACTGATGGATGTAATCTGCAAATTGATGAATTGGATATTACCATAGATGAAACTGAAGAAGAGGATGATCCAACTTCCATGTGTGTTCCAGAGGCTGAAACCTGTGATGGGATTGATAATGACTGTGATAGAGCTATAGATAATGATTTGGGTGCTACAACATGTGGTGTTGGAGCCTGCGAAAATACTGTGAATAATTGCGTGGATGGTATCGTACAGAGATGCAATCCTTTTGAAGGCGTTTCCATTGAGATCTTTGATGGAGTGGATAATGATTGTGATGGGATTGTTGATGAATATGTAGAAGATCCTTTTGTCATTCATCCATATTTATTCATCCTAACAAAGAATTCTATTAAGTTTGTGGGGGATGATTGTCCTCTTGAGGATGATTCATGCTGTAAGATTGAAGGAAATGGGGAAACAG
>JASMCJ010000016.1 GCA_030753365.1 Candidatus Woesearchaeota archaeon | reverse complement strand
ATTAAAGATGACCTTAAAACTATACAATACACTAACAAGGAAAACTGAAACATTCAAGCCTATTAAGGTTGATTATGTTAGTATGTATACATGCGGCCCTACAGTGTATGACTATGCGCATATAGGAAATTTCAGGGCTTATATCTGCGCAGACATTCTAAGAAGGTATTTTGAATATAAGAACTATAAAGTAAAACATGTGATGAACATTACAGATGTAGATGACAAGACCATTAAAGGAAGCAGGAAACAAGGAGTTTCTTTGAAAAAGTTTACAGACAAATATACAAAAGCCTTCTTTGAAGATTTGAAAGCATTAAACATAGAGCCAGCTGATGTATTTCCAAAGGCAACAGAACATATTAAAGAAATGGCTGAATTAATCAGTAAGCTGGATAAAAAAGGGATTGCATATAAAAGTGAAGATGGCTCAATATACTATGATATTTCTAAGTTTAAGAGTTATGGGAAACTTGCAAATCTTAAAATTGATGAACTCAAAGCAGGAGCAAGAGTAAAACAGGATGAATATGAGAAAGGACAATTGAATGACTTTGCATTATGGAAAGCTTGGGACAAGGAAGATGGAGACGTATTCTGGAAGATTGAAGCAGGAAAAGGAAGGCCTGGCTGGCACATAGAATGTTCTGCAATGTCAATGAAGTATCTTGGAAATAATTTTGACATACATACAGGGGGGGTTGACTTAGTGTTCCCGCATCATCAGAATGAAATAGCGCAGTCAGGGGCTGCAACAGGCAAGAAGTTTGTAAATTATTGGATACATAATGAATGGCTATTAGTAGAAGGAAAGAAGATGAGCAAGTCTCTCAACAATTTCTATACTTTAAGGGATTTGTTAGAAAAAGGCTATAGTTCAGTGGCTGTAAGATACCTTCTTATGAGCACGCATTACAGGCAGAGGCTTAACTTTACGTTAGATTGTTTAGAAGCAGCAAAGAACTCTGTTACCAGAATAAATGACTTTGTGTTCAATCTTAAGAATGTTAAAAGGAAAGAAAATAATAAAAAAGTTGATGTGCTTATTAAAAAAGCGAAGGAGAGGTTTGAATCAGCAATGGACAATGATATAGGAATTCCTGAAGCATTAGCGAGTGTGTTTGACTTTGTAAGAGATATTAATAAAGAAAACATAAGCAAAAGTGATGCAAAGGAAGTTATTGCTTTAATGAAAGGTTTTGATAAAGTGCTAGGAATTCTCAAGCAGGATGAAAAAGTTCCTGAAGGTATAAAAAAATTGGTTGGACAAAGAGAGAAAGCAAGAAAAGAGAAAGACTGGGATAAAGCTGACAAAATAAGAGAAGAAATAAAGAAAAAAGGGTTTGGTGTTGAAGATTCTGATACAGGGGCAAGGATAAAAAAATTAAATGGTTGATATTCCTAAATCATCACTCATTTCTTTGCTTGCTTGTACTTCATCCTTCTTTCCCAGAATCCAGGGGGAGTTAACACCTGTGATAATGACCATAAGACAAAGCTTGCCTTTCATCTCTTCACTGACTCTTGCGCCCCAAATAACGTTTGCAGTAGAGTCAAGACTCTCAGTGATAATCTCTCCCACTTTGCTGACATCGTCCAGAGTCATTTCAGGACCACCTTCTATGTGAATCAATGCGCCGTCAGCACCTTCATATTTAATATCCAGTAAAGGATTTGATAATGCGCTCTTAGCGGCTTCTTCAACCCTATTAGCTGTGTCGGAAGAGCCTATACCTATTGCAGCAACTCCTCCACTGTTCATGATAGCTTTAACATCAGCAAAATCAAGGTTAACCAATGATGGAACAGAGATTGTTTCAACAATGCCTCTTATCATAGTAGCAATCAATTCGTTTGCAACAGCAAAAGCCTGCTTAACAGGAAGATTGCCTGCAATGTTAACCAATCTATTATTATCTATGACTATAACAGTGTCACTAACATCCCTTAACTGCTGTAATCCAAACTCTGCCTTGTCAATCCTTGCCCGTTCTATATTGAAAGGCATAGTAACAGTACCAATAACAATAGAGCCAGCTTCTTTAGCAACCTTTGCTATAATTGGGGCAGCTCCTGTGCCTGTGCCGCCTCCCATGCCTGCGCAGACAAAAATCATGTCAGCGCCTTTTAGAGATTCTTTAATTTCCTGGATAGTTTCCTTTGCAGCTTCAGAACCTTTAGCTGGATAACCTCCGCAGCCAAGACCTCTTGTTAGATTTGCTCCGAGAAGGAACTTTTTGTCTGCTTCAGTAGAATCTATATGTTGCTTGTCTGTGTTACAAGCAAGAATTTCTGCACCTCTAATTCCCTTTTTGTAAAGCCAGTTAACCATATTATTTCCGGCTCCGCCTACACCCATAACTTTGATATTTGCCTTGCCTATTTCTAAACCGTCTGTATTAAAATCAGTATCAGAATTTTTTAATGCATTTTCAACAATTAGATCCATGTTTTCCACCTCTTGGTTTTATTTTAATAAAATTAGACTATTGGCTAATATATAAATGTTATGTTTTTGTATACTGGGATAGATTGAAGGGTATTTGGTTTGTATGCACTACCTTAAAGTTGTTATTGCAAAAAGATTTAAATAAAAATCTCTATTTTATTTAAGAATGGAAAGAAAAGATAATGATTTTGAGGATTACTTTACAGAGGATGAAGTTAAGGAAATACTTGCCACAGAAATCAGAGGAAAACCTCTTTTTGATGAGGGAACCGTAGATGATGTTCTTAAGGACTATGGTTCTGAAATTGATGATTTAGAATTAACTCGTATCTTAAATAGTATGGGTGATAAGATACATAGTGAAGTAAGAACTTCAGTCTGGAAATCATACCAAGCACATAAAGAATTATTAGAAGAATATAAAATAAGAGCAAGGAAAGAAAAAGTTGATAAGGTTGTTGATTTTTTTAAAGATGTTCGAAGCGAAATAGATGTATGCAAGCACTATTTTATATTACGAACAAAGGATGTGCTGCAAGCTGATAATCTTCCTCGTAAATTAATTCTTGGAATTGCTATTTTGTCAACAGCATTCTTGGCGAAGTATGTGTATGAGAGATTAGATATTCCTCCACCTCAGTATGTTTATGGGGTAGGAGTAGTTATTGAAAGCTACAGACCTCCTGAATCTTTTTTAGGCCTTTTCTTATCAGAACAGCCACGCATAAAGCCTAAAGATTATGTGGAAGTTATGTCAAGGTCTGTATATTTGACTGAAGGAAGTAAATTGTAACCATTCACAAGAAACATTTTTATAATTCATATAGCCTTCTATTATCCAATGCAAGCATTCATAAGCGGGATAGTGCCCTTATCAACAACAGAATGGTTTGGCAAGCTGAGCGCAGTAATCTTCTTTGGAGGTTGTGATTTCAGATGCAGATATTGTTATAACCCTGAGATGCTTGAGTCCAGGCAGGAATTCTTAACGGATTTAAAAGTAATAACCAGTGAAATAAAAAAGCATGAAGACATGATAGAATCTGTGATATTCTCTGGAGGCGAACCCTGCCTGCAAAGGATGGCTTTAATAACTCTGGCGAAACACTTCAAAAGCAAAGAGCTTAAGGTTGGAATTGACACAAATGGTTCAAAGCCTAATGTAATAAGAGAACTTCTTTCTCTTGAATTATTGGATTTCATTTCTCTTGATATTAAATCACCCTTTAGCAACGATGTATTCTCAAGAGTTACTAATTCAAAAACATTCTTCACAAAAACAGAAGAGATAATGGATGGTATAAAAGAAACCATTAATGTGTTGAGGAAATATCATGAAAATGTTGAACTAGAAATCAAAACAGTAATAGTTCCTTCTTTGGTGTATAAGAAAGAAGATTTGCTTGAAATAGCAAGGTTGATAGATGGATTGAATTGTATATGGGTTCTTCAGCAGTTTGAGAATGAAAAAGAACTGGTTGATAAGAACATGGAGAATATACAGCCGGCTTCAGAGAAGTTTTTAGAAAACCTTAAAGAATTCTGTTTAAAAGAATATCCTGGGTTAAGGGTGAAGATAAGATAAAAAAGAACCATATATTCTTAATCCAGAATTTACCCATTATAAGCTCTATCTCTAAGTGACCTTAAATTCTTATGGTCTTTTTCGTCTATTGTTATCGTATTCTGACCAAAATTGATTTGAATACCTGGCTTTTCATAATTCATAGAATTAAATGCGAGATTCAACTCGTATCCTATTTTCTTAAGAATATTATTTTCCCTTGTACCAGTTGCTCCATTTGTAGACCAATGCTCGTGATTACCAACCCTTATTGACCCATTTGTGATTAAGTCATTCAAATATCCTTTAGATTGTTCACTAGATGGATTAAATAAAAGGTACTGCTTCAACTTTGGATCAAGAATTTCTTTCTTCCTATTACCATAGTCTGGATTTACCATAAAATCCGTTAAAGATTCTATAGAATAAAATATAGAATAAAACCAATCCTGCTTCAAGCTTGGTTCGAACATTCTTTCTTTTATAATATCACTTACTTCTGAAGCTAAGGCAAGATATTCATTAAGATGTGCGTTTCTATAATCTGCAAATTTTCCGTTACTAACAATATCATATGCAGCATCTCCGCCTATAATTCCCTCTAATCTCTTGAACTTTTTTTCAAAATAATCAGAATCTTGTTTAGAAGCGATAGATTTAGCTCTATTATCATCATCAATCTCAAACACTTCCTTCAGTAATTCATAAAGTGTATTATTCATTTCCATAACACACATTATGTAAAGGCCAGCATATAAATCTTTCTATATTCATCCCTCTAGGATAGTTACATATTAAGAATAAAATAAAGAAAAGGATAGCTTATATCCCTGCTTCCTGTTTCAAAACATCAACCTTGTCAAGCTTTTCCCATGTGAAGTCAGGATCATCTCTTCCGAAATGACCATATGCTGCAGTCTTTGCATAAATTGGCCTTCTCAAGTCTAATGTCTTTAAGATATCTGCAGGCTTTAAAGGAAAATGCTTTCTCACAAGTTCGACTATCTTCTCATCAGGAATCTTGTTTGTGCCGAAAGTGTCAATATTAACAGAAACAGGGTCTGCAACACCTATAGCATAAGCAAGCTGAACCTCGCACTTCTTTGCAAGGCCTGCACCCACAATATTCTTTGCAATATACCTTGCAACATATGTTGCGCTCCTGTCAACCTTAGAAGGATCTTTGCCTGAAAAAGCGCCTCCGCCATGCCTTCCAATGCCACCATAAGTATCAACAATAATCTTTCTTCCAGTAAGACCAGCGTCAGCATAAGGGCCGCCTCTTACGAAAGCTCCAGTGGGATTAACATGGAAGATTGTTTTTTCGTCAATAAATTCACCGCATATAGGTCTTATAACCTTTGAGATAATGTCCTTTCTTATATCCTCATGGGGTATTCCATCATCATGCTGTGTTGATATTACAACTGTATCAATCCTTAAAGGCTTTCCAGTATCATCGTATTCGACAGTAACTTGTGATTTTCCATCAGGCCTAAGGTATGTTATCTCTTTGTTTCTTCTTACCTCACTAAGCTTCTGTACTAGTTTATGAGCATATATTATAGGCATAGGCATAAGTTCAGGAGTTTCATCACATGCAAAACCGTACATCATGCCCTGGTCACCAGCGCCCTGTTCCTTGTGAAGACCTTTACCTTCGCTAACACCTTGTGAAATATCAGGACTTTGTTCTGTTATCTGTACCCATACACTGCAGGTTTCCCATTCAATGCCATAGTCAGATTTAGTGTAGCCTATCTTCTTTATTGTTTCTCTTACAACAGCAGGCACATCAACATAACCTTTTGTTGTTACCTCACCAAATACAGTTATTCCTCCGTTCTTAGTTGCAGTTTCAATCCCAGCTCTTGACATAGGGTCTTGCCTTATTGCCTCATCCAATAATGCATCTGATATTTTATCTGACATTTTGTCTGGGTGCCCTTCCGTAACACTCTCACTTGTTAATAGACGTTTTTCTTTTACCATTTTTCTCATCCTCCAAAATATTGTTTTTATATGGCAAATACTTTCTTCCTAAGAAGGTATTTGCATTAGAATAAATAAATTCAGCTAATTTTTCTCCTCTTGAACATGAATATTGAATGATATATGTGTTTTCTCCAATTTTTCTGAGATTTGTGTTTATTCCAATACAATCTTTTATTGATTTAATAAATCCTTCACAAAATATTTTAGATCCAGAAGAGATTGTTATTTCAAAATATGAACTCTTTTTCCTTTTAACATACCTTACATGGCCATCACCATCTATTACACCACGTATAAAATGTCTTAGTTGTTCTTTTGGGATTACTGGAAATTTTAGTGTTAATGATTTTCTTGGGGTAATACCTAACCCCATTAATCTCTTACATATATTTTTATTATTTATGATTAATCTATATGATTTAGTTTTTAGAGAATAAATTAATGGTTTTGTACTTGATAATATCTTTCTAATATTTTCCAGATGTTCCTTATCTTTTTCAGAAGCAGTAATTGTGATAGTATAATAACCTTCTTTAGTATTCCAAGAAATATTTCCATCTGAGGAAATAAGTCCAAGGATGTAAGATGATTGTTCATTAAACTCATTAAAAAAATCTTCATTAACTGTATGTCTTTTGAATCTTAATCCAACCTCTCCTGCCCATCTGTTTATGGTTGTCTTTCCGAGATTTAATCTTCTGGCTATCTCTCTTTGAGATAAATTATTAAAATTAGACTTAATAAAAGATAGATAATTTTCTTTTTTTGATTGTGAGATTATATTTTTCATATTATTGTTAATATTATATTGGAAATGTATAATCTTATTAAAAAAAGGATAAGGTCTCATTTTTAAATCTTTTTATAGTATATCATTTTATATGTTAATATTTTCTTTTCTTTCATATTGTTTGCACCTCGTTTGTTAATTGTTTGAGAAAATCTTCTCTTACAGAAGGATATATATGTTCAATAAATGTTCCTTTGTTTTGTCTATAGCCTCTATCAACCGCATCACCATACATATCGGAAAGTGACCTACAAGGAACAGGGATTAATCCTTCAATAGGTTTAAACCTAGCAGTTTCTGGATCTGGAGTTGATCTACCCAAAGTCAGCTTTCCATCAGGTAATCCTACATAATTAAGATTAGGATAATATTCGTTGATATGATAAATTGTATACACTTCCCTTTCTTCTCCATGACTTATCTTAACAATTTTTCTCTGCAGCCTCTCAGGCAGGCCTACTAATTTATCTTCGTTAACCTCCCAAAAAAGATCAATGGCTCTGAATCCCAACTCCGAGTCTGTATTGACTACCATATTAAACCTCCTTACGTTTACTTTCAATTAATTTGATTGCAGTCTTATATAAAGACTTATGAAAATAATATTCCTATCGGAATAAAAACAAAAGATATAAATACTGCTTGGAATTTCTTTTTACTATGGACTTTGAACTAAACGAAATAAAGCAAATAAGGAAAAGAAGCGGGTTAACGCAAAGCCAGCTAGCAAAATTTGCTGGGGTATCCCAATCCTTAATAGCTAAAATAGAATCTGAAAGAATAGATCCAACCTATTCAAAAACTGTTAAAATCTTTGATGCATTGGAACAGCTCAATAAGAAAAATGAAGTCAAAGCAGGAAGCATGATACACAAGAAGATAGTATCAGTAAGTTCTGATAAAAAGATTAAAGATGTTATAGAAACAATGAAAAAGCATGCAATATCACAACTGCCTGTGGTAGATGGCGGCAAACTAGTCGGATTAGTATCAGAATCAATAATCTTGGATTCTTTAATGAGCAAAAAAGGAAACACTGTGAAAGACATCATGGAAGATGCGCCGCCAGTAGTTTCAATAAAAACAAGCATTGAGGTTGTTTCTAATTTGTTAAGGCATTTTCCTATAGTAGTTGTTGGGAAAAGCGGAGAACTAAAAGGAATAATAACAAAATCTGATTTATTGAAGCAGGTCTATTCTTAGTCATATCTTCCTTTAACTTTATACTTATCAGAATTAATAATATCATTGATTTCTGTCTTGACGTCGTCAGAAGGCTTGTTCATTAGTTTGTAAAGATTATAAACTGTGAGAATTGCCAGTCCAATAGTTAATGTGACTAATAATTGGTTTTCCATTTTATTCCTCTTTATCGTATGATATCAAAGAGAAGATATCATAATCCTTTAATAAGTCTCTGCCTTTAAGGAAAGTAAGCTCTATAAGGAATGCCATGCCGACAATATTGCCTTTTAGCTTATTAATAAGATCACAGGCAGCCTTGCTTGTGCCGCCTGTTGCTAATAGATCATCAACAATTAAAATATTATCTCCTTCCTTAACAGCGTCTTCATGAATCTCAAAAGCGTCAGTGCTATATTCTGTCTTAAACTCCTGTTTAATTGTTTTAGAAGGCAGTTTGCCTGGCTTTCTTAAAGGAACAAAACTTGCATGAAGCTCATGAGCCAAAACAGCTCCAAAGATAAAGCCCCTGCTTTCTGCGCAGGCTACTATATTTATTTTCTTACCATCAAAATGATTCAACATCTCTCTTATAACATGCCTGAATGCATGAGGATCTTGTAATAATGTTGTAATATCTTTAAAAAATATACCTTGCTTTGGAAAATGAGGCACTGTCCTGATTTTGTCTTTAAGTTCCATTCTAAGTGTAAAATAATACTTTAATATAAATATTGTGATTGTTTAGCATATAAATAGAAACATACTCGCTTTGTTCGTAGCTTCGAAAACATTTTGTTTTCGAAAAGTTTATATAGAAGTTATGTTATCTATTTCTAACATAATGTTAAAATTAACTAACAAAATGTTAAAATAAGATAACAAGGTGAGAAAAATGAAAAAAACTGATAAAACGTTATTATCTGGAATCACAACTGTATCCATTCTAGTTTTACTTTCCCTAATTATATATGCGCTTGTCGCTTTCAAGAATGGTCAAACAACAATCCCTATGGTGGCAATTATTATTGGAATTTTTACTGTAGTGATAGGATTCAAGTATTTAAAAAATAGATATAGTGAAGCTGAAAAAGGGATGCCTCTTGTTGATGAAAGAATCAATAAAGTTTTTCTTGTAGCAGCAGCTAAAGCATTTGTCATATCAATCTGGTATTTGTTGATATTGGCTTGGGCATCAGATGAGTATATTCAGTTCAGAGATCCTTCACAGGCTCTTGAGCAGGTATAATTGGTATGGCCTTAATATTAGGGATAACCTATCTTTGGTATAATAAAAAAGAAGACATTGACAAGGTAAGATTTTGATGAAAACACGAATCAAAGAGTTCAGAGCAAGATATGATTTTACACAAGAAGATCTCGCAAAGAAAGTTGGAGTCAGAAGGGAAACCATTGTATTCTTAGAGAAGGGAAAATACAATCCCTCCCTTCAGTTAGCGCATGATGTTGCAAAAGCGTTAAAAACAACAATAGAAGAGCTGTTTGT
>JASMCJ010000015.1 GCA_030753365.1 Candidatus Woesearchaeota archaeon | reverse complement strand
GACGATTCTTTTCAGCTGGGAAGCTGATATTTTCTCATATTTTTTTATTAAGGAGAAGATGAAATTGCTTATGTAATCCTTGGATTTTTTGTCTAGATCTTTAAGTATCACTTTTTGAAGATTGTTTTTTGAAGTGCTTTTTTGAGGTACTGGCTTTTTGGTTTCTATGTAGTCTACCCTAGAGGATATGCTGTCCATTCTGACCATTAGAGCATCAATTTTTGAGATGATTGAATTGTTGGAATGAGGGATGTTTTCTACTTGTGATTTTAACGATGAAACCTTAGATTGGATTTCGTTGAAGGAAGAATATAGCTGCATGATTTTACCCGTGTCTGAGTTTTGGGCAGCGTCGTCGAATTTTTGAGATAAGTTGTTTAAGGAGTCTTCCATATTTAGATTTTGTTTATAGAGAAAGTGTATCCATTGATTTGTGTGAGCCATGTCTTGTTTTATCTTGCTGAAAGACCTGATTAGTTGAATGTGAAGATTTCTTAGTTTTCTATTTGTGTGATTTTTAGTGAATGGCCAGACCATATAGTCTTTCTAGGGGATTATATATATAAGTTTTTCTATAAATATCACCCCGCTGAGACAATGGGACAACTTTTGGGACAATGTGAGACAATATGGGACTAAGAAGATATGAGAGAATTGATGAGGAGAGGACGAGTGTTGCTACGACGATAAAGAAGAACAGGTGAAAATATAAGTAGAAAATGAGACAATTTGTAGAGATAAAGGATTGTCTCAAGACATATTTGAGACAATGTGAGACAATAATGAGACAATAGAAGATTAACCCCGTCGAAGATATTTTTCTTTGAGACAAAATGGGACAACGTGAGACAATGCAGAAATTGTCCAAGGATTGTCTCGAGACAGTTTATTGGGACTAAAAAAGAGACAAAAATGAAGGCAGAATGATATATTAAATAGGATATTTAGTAGGAAGATGTTGAAGAAAAATAAGAAAAAATAAAAAATATTTTAGAGAAACATGATTAAAATATTTAAGCAAATTTGAAGAATAATTTTAAGGAAAAATGGTATGATTTAGATAGGATAAATAAGTTTATTAATGAAGCAAATATAATATATTAATAGATAATTAATAAATAATAGAAGATAAATAGTATAAATATGCAAAATTAGGGCTAAAATGCCCCAAAAGTGAGAGTTAGAATGGCAAAAAAGGCATCAAAATCGGGTTTAGCTATAAATTTATCAAGGCTGAAGGTGTTTGAAAGCCCAAAAGTAGGGATTGAGCAGTATCCTATGGATGCTGAGATAGGGGCTGAAATACTTTGGAATGCTTTCCTGATAGGAGATATAGAAGATAAGGTTATAGTAGACCTTGGTTGTGGGACAGGCATTTTAGGTATTGGAGCGCTTTTGTTGGGTGCTAAGAAGGTTTTTTTTGTGGATAATGATAAAGATGCACTTGAAATAGCAAAGAAGAATCTTATTTCTGTTAAAAGTGAGCAGTTAAAGAAGGAAAATAGAGTTCTCATAGAGAAAGATGTTAAGAATTTGGATATGAATAAGGATTTTGAAGGGAAGTGTGATGTTGTTATGCAGAATCCTCCTTTTGGAGTTAAGGATAAAGGAGCTGATGCTGCATTTCTTGAGGCAGCGTTTAAGATTAGTGATGTTGTTTATTCATTTCATAAGCTGAATTGCGCTCAATTTGTAGAAAAGTTTGCAGAGGAGAGAGGATTTGAAGTGACTCACTTGTGGGAGTTTGATTTTCCCATTAAATCCAGTTTGTCTTATCATAAAAGAAAGATTTACAGGTTTAAAGTAGGATGCTGGAGATTTTCTAGAATAAAAGAATGAAAAAAATATTTCAAGTAATGATTTGATCTATTATTTCTAATTCTTCGACGGTATGAAAGGTGTTATCTTTAAGTGCATGTGCTATTATATGAGGTAGTTCTTTATAGTCTACTTTGTTTATTTTCTTACTGCAGAGCATAATCTTCCAAATTTCTTTTTGTTTAGGGATGGAAGGAGGGAAAGGAAGATCCCCTGGTAGACTTATGGACTTTTTAAGGTTGTTTTTTGAGAAAAGATGTTCTGTTAAGGATGATTCTTGGAGAATTATGTTGCCTACTTTGTGTTTGTACTCAAGATAGTTCTTTTTATTTATTGAGTCTTCCTTATAATCCTTTATACATTTTCTTATGGGCCCTATATATTCTTTGTAGCCGTCTTTGTTAGGGTTTGAAAGGAGCCAATAAGGAAATAATCTACAGTTTAATGGTCTTGCTTTGTATATGGAACATCTTTGGTTTTTCCTGAACCTGCAGGGAAGCCTTAATCCAAGCTCAAAATCGTAGAGAAGAGGATATTCTGGGTTGGGGAAAGGAAATATTGTAATATGGTTCCAAAAAAGCTTGCTGAATTCTGTTTTTAGGAAAGAAGTTATTCTGTATATGTCCCCTAATGTAAGGTTTATAGGCATTGTAGAGTCTGAACAGCACAAGCTGCAATGCCTACATTGAAACTTCATGAGTAAAATAAAATGTTTGGCTTTAAGTTTTTTGCGAAAATTTGGTGAAAAACCTAAAAATCATAGAAAGATTTATATAGTGTGACCTTCTTTTCTATATAAACTTATCGTATTTATTAGATTATAACAAAAATTAAGAATATTTTTTGGGGGTAGATTTTTGTTAATAATAGACGCTAATTATAGTATATATTATGATAATTTAGTGGGTGACTTAAAATGAGTTATGTTAAAAAATGTCCTGAATGTGGAAGTATTAACCTTTTCTTTAATAAAGATAAAGGTGAAATAATCTGTAAAGATTGTGGACTTGTTATAGAAGACAAGATGGTAGATTTCACCCAAGAATGGAGAGAGTTTGATTCTGAAGATGGGGAGAAAAGAAGGAGAACAGGAGCCCCTATGACCTATACACAGTTTGATCAGGGTATGGGTACTGATATTGGTAGAAAATCTGAATTATATGGCCTTGGAGGCAAAGATAGAAATAAATTCTTTAGATTAAGGAAATGGCAGTATAGGATTAGCACTGCTATTGAAAGAAATCTTAAGCTTGCATTGGCTGAAATGAAGAGAGTTGCTTCTTATCTTAAATTGCCTAAGTCTGTTGAAGAGGAGAGCGCTAGGATTTATACGCTTGCTGTACAGAAAGGACTTGTAAGAGGAAGATCTATGGAAAGTGTTGTAGCTGGAGCATTGTATGCTGCATGCAGAAGGCATGAAGTGCCTAGAACACTTGATGAGCTTTCTGAGGCATCAGGAATTGAAAAGAAAGAGATTGGAAGAACTTATAGGTTCGTTACAAGAGAATTAGGTATTACAATACTACCAAGCAATCCTGCTGATTATATTGCAAGGTTTGCATCTTCGCTTAAATTAAGTGCAGATACTCAGACAAAGGCTATTGAAATACTTGATAAGGCCCAGAGAGCTGAACTTACTTCTGGCAGAGGACCAACAGGTATTGCTGCTGCATCTTTGTATGTTTCTGCATTGATTCATGGAGAGAAGAGAACGCAGAGAGAGGTTGCTGATGTTGCTGGAGTGACAGAAGTTACTATTAGGAATAGATATAAAGAATTGCTTGATAAGCTTAATCTTGAGAAGGACATTAAGAAGATTAAGAAGAGAAAGAAGAAGTAAAAAGCTTTTAATTCTATTTAAAGCTATAAATCTTTTTTTTAAAATTAACTATCTTATTATTTTTTACTTCTATACCTTCTTCTTTTAACAAGTCTTCCTTTTTGTAAATTTTGCTTGAGAATTCTCCTAGCTCCCCATTGCTTTTTACTACTCTATGGCAGGGGATTATGATTGGTTGCTTGTTGTTTTTTAAGACTGTTCCAACTGCCCTGTAAGCTTTAGTGCCAAGCTTCTCCGCGAGAATCTTATAGGTAGTTATGCTGCCCTTGGGAATCTCGGAAGTAAGCTTTAATACTTTATGATGGAACTTACTCATTTGGTTGAGTTGGGGCTTCTTCCTGAACTTCTGATGGCACCGGTTGAAGGACGTTGTTTACTAAGATAGCGTCATTAACATAGTCATACATCACAACCCTGTTGTCTGGATAGCTAATGATGAAAGCACCTATATGAGTCTCATCCAAGCCACCAATTTGCTGCTGTAAAGCCTGAAGATTGTCCTGCTTAACAATGACCATGTTAAAAGGATCTACTTCCTTATATGCCTGCATTTCATCATGTGCTGTTAGCTTTAGGAGCAAATCCTGCGGAACAGCTTCAAATCTTATGGAATCTAAGACAGTATCCTGCATATAATCATAGAGGAGAACTAAGTCCTGATAACTAACGATATAATTACCTATTTGAGTTTCGTCTATACCGTTTATTTGTTGTTTTAGATTTTCAAGGTTCTGTGAGGTTATCTCGATAATATTAGGTTGTTGGTTTGCATAGTTTTCTAATCCTTCATGCGCTATTAGTTTTAGAAGCAGGTCCTGAGGTACTGTTTCAAATGCTCTTATGTTAATTATTTCATCATCGTTATAGTTGTAGATTACGCTTGCACCGGTAAATTCTAATAGATAATCACCGTCTTTTGCAGTATTATAAAATTCTAGGTTGTTTTGTTTGGCAGTGGTTAATATGCCAGAGGTTAGCATGGTTACTCTTGGATATTCCCAGCCAGAGCCTTGGAATTCTTCATGAGCCTGGAGATTGGTTTTGAGAGAGTTCATGAAATCTCCTTGGGTAGATGTAGTGCCTTGCTGACCAAACATTAAATATCCTAATATGCCAATGCTTAGAATTATATTCACAAAAACTAGATTTGTTATTTTTTTATTCATAGTTTCACCTCAAGATTAATTGTTTTTTTAATAAGTTTTTAGACAAGTTTTTAAATACCCCTTAGATTATACTAGAATGGAATAGTATTTATATGTTTCGATATTACTTTAAGTGAACAAATAGTAATTATTAAATAGTATGCGTCGGTGGTCTAACGGCTATGACAGCGGCCTTCCACTAAGAAATTAGAAGAGAGCCGCTTATCCGGGTTCGAAACAGCTTTTTTGCCAAGGCAAAAAACTTGGGAAAATGCGGTTTGTTTCCCTTCAGGCACAAACCTAAGTTTTCCTTCGGAAAAAACAGAAAAGCTGGCGAAAGTCCCGGCCGACGCATTTATTTTCTTTTATTGATTTGAGAAAGTTAAATAAATGGCAATAGAAATATTCTTAGTAATATGCCAGTGTGGCGGAATCCGGCTTAACGCGCTCGCCTCGAACGTATTTTGCTTAGAAAGCGAGAGAGCTTCGGCTCATTCAGGTTCAAATCCTGGCGCTGGCGTTATTATATCTTCAAAGAAACAACTTTTGACATACCATGTTCATTCATACTAACCCCATATAGGTTGTTTGCCTGTGATATAACACCATCATTATGGGATATGATTATGTATTGGGCTCTGTCTGCATATTTTGCTATAAGTTTTGCGAATTTCTCTGAGTTATGTTTGTCTAATGCTGCATCTACTTCGTCCAATACATAGAATGATGCTGGCTCATGTTCCTGAATAGCGAATATGAATGCTAATGCAGTTAACGTCTTTTCACCGCCAGACAGGCTTCTTATGTCAAGGAATTTGGTGCCTGTAAGCTTAACCTTTATCATTAAGCCCCCATCAAAAGGATCTTCTGGTGTTTCAAGTTCAAGGTTGGCTTCTGCACCCTTAGATGTGATTGTATCAAATATTTGCTTAAAGTTCTTAGAGACTACATCAAGGGTTTTCATGAACAGTTCCTTTTTCCGTTCTTCAACTTCTTTCATCATATTGAGTACGTCTTCCCTTTCACTGTCTAAAGTTTCTTTCTTGCTTGATAACCTATTAAATTCTTTCTCAACTTCTTCATATATCTCAAGGGCTCGCATGTTGACAGAGCCTATGTTTTCTTTCATTTTCTCAAATCTTCTTATCTCTTCCTTTAATTCTTTCTCTGACTTACTTAAATCAAGCTTTACGCCATGATACTGTTCAAATTCCTGGTTTAAGGTGGATAACTTTGCGTTCAGCTCAGCTTCTTTTAATGAGAACATGTTACATTTAATTTCAACTTCCCGACTTTTCTCCTGCTGGTCAGATACAAGCTTTTCAGAGATTTGCACTTCATCATTGATTTTGTTCCTTTTGTCAAACAAATTCTTGAATTTGTTATAAAACTCTTTTGCTTTCTCTTCCTTATCCTGGAGAACTTTCTCCTCAGATTCAATGAAGTCTGCAAGGCCTTCTTGTTCTCCAATAAAGCCATCCTCTTCTTTGTCAAGCTGTTTAAGGATTTGGCTGATTTTATCAAGCTCTGGTTTATGGATACTGGTAATTTGATCTTTAATATTCTTAATTTCACTTTCATATTTTATGAGCTGTTCTTTAAGTTCTGTTCTTTTCTCTTCAAATGCCCTTAGCTCAGCGATTAACCTGGGATCTCTTAATGTGCCTATCTTTCCTTTTAGCTTTTGCTTGTCTATTTTTATGGTAGTAAAGGTTCTGTTGACAGTGGAGATTTTTCCTTCAATTTCTCTGATGTTTTTATCAACTTTGGACAGTTCTTCTGCAAGGTCAGTTTTCTTGCGTTGAGATATGTCAAGGTCATCAGATTCAAGGTGAAGACTTTTTTCCATGGTGATTATCTCTCCTTCAAGGTTAGCCTTGTCTGTTCTTAGCTTGGTTATCATGTCTTCATTTTCTGTTCTTCTTGATTCAAGGCTTTTGATTAGACCTGTGAGCTCGCTTATCTTGCCTTCATGGACTTGGATATCAGAGTTTACTTCTTTTTCTGTAAAACCCATGCCCTGCCGTTTCTTTGACCTGTAGCCGCCGTGCATAGCACCACTGGTGTCGGTTATATCGCCATCAAGGGTGACCATTCTTGCGCTTCCAATACCTATTCTTCTGGCAACGTTTAGATTGTCAACCACTATAGTGTTAGAGAAAACATAGTTGAATACTTTCTTGAATTGGGTGTCATATGATACAAGGTCAGTGGCAAGACCATAAGCGCCTCTTGCTTTGGCTAATGCTTTTACATCACTTCGTGTGTCGATATCTTTTAGCTTGTTTAATGGAAGGAAGGTTGCAGTGCCGAACTTGTTTTCTTTAAGGTATCTTATACAGGTTGCTGCAACTTTATCATTGCCTACAACTATGCTGTTCATTCTTTTTCCAGCAGCGATTTCTAAGGCTAAAGAATACTTTGAGCTTACATTGCCGAGCTCGCTTACTGTGCCGTATATGCCTGAGATCTTGTTTTTCTGCTCTAAAATCTTTTTAATGGCAATGTCTCCAGTGAATCTTTCCTGGATGCCTATGTTTCGCGCATTTAGCTTGGAAAGTGTTTCATGGTGAATTACTATTTCTTTTCTCATGTTTGCCAACTTGGCGGATAATACTGAGTCTTCTTCAAGGCGCTTGTTTAGATCAAGAGTGCTTCTTTTGAATTCGTCCCTTTTTAGCTTTAGAACATTAATCTGCTGCTTGTTTTCCTTTTCTACTTCAAAGACTTTGGTAATTTTTTCTTCTGTAACATTGACTAAATGTTCAACTCTATCTTTTTCTCTTAATAGGTTGTGCTGCTCTTCCCTTAGTGCCTGAATCTCTTTCTGCTTGTCTTCAGCTGCCTTGTCAAGCTCATCAATGTCCTTTTCTATGTCACCAACAGAGTCAAGCTTGTTCTTTTCACGAAACTGGATTATTTTGGATTCAAATTCTGATTTTTCCCGGAGCTTTTTAGCGATGAGGTTCTCCATGTCTTTCTTTTTATTTTCAAACTCACCAATTTTGTTGTTTATTTCTTCTATATCTGATTTTAGGTCAAGCTTTCTTTTCTTAACTTTCTCTATTTCATTCTTAACTGTTTCAATCCTTGCGCTCTTCTTAGTGAGATCTATCTTTAGATTTTCAACCTCTTTGTTTAGAAGAACCTGGTCTTTCCTGCCCTTTTGTTCAATTTCATCAGAAATTTTCTTGATTTCGTCTTTCTTTTCTCTGATGCCTTTCTTAATGTCTTCTATGTTCTTGTTTAGCTTGTCTATTTCAGTTTTGATTTTGTCTGATTTTTCTTGGTTTGATTTCTTATCAGATTCTATTCTGTCAATGTTGAGCTTAAGGTAGGAAGCTTGATTTTGATCTATCTTGTCGCACATGTCCTTATATTTTAAAGCATGATTTCTGTCCTTTTCAAGCTCTTTAAGGTAGTTGCCACGTTCAGAAAGCACTATTTCTGCTTCTTTTAACTTGCCTTCAACATTGTTAAGCTCGTTTAAGGCTTTCTGCTTTTTATCTTCATATACTGATATGCCTGATATTTCCTCAATGAGTTTTCTTCTTTCCATGGCTGGCATTTCTGTGAATCTTACAATATCTCCCTGAAGAATTATGTTATAGCCTTCTGGATCAATCTTTGCAATGGAGAGAAGGTCAAGTATCTGTTGCCTTGTCCTGGTCTGGTCATTGATTTTATAGACTGAGTTGCCTTTTGAGCGGACAACTCTTGTGATTTTTATTTCTGCATCTTTAGTAGGAAAGACTTTCTCTTTATTATCAAAATAAATTGAAACTTCACCGGACTTTGATGGTTTCTTGCTTTTTCCACCATTGTAAATCAGGTTAGCGGATTTTTCTGCCCTTAAAGATTTTGTTGAAGATTTACCAAGAACGAAGCAAAGAGCATCCATGACATTGGATTTGCCGGAGCCATTAGGACCAAGAACACAGTTAAAATCGTTTCCAAAGGGTATCTCAGTCCGCTTTGCGAAACTTTTAAACCCATGCATCACTATTTTGTTTATTCTCGTCATATGGCCCACTCTTTTCTTCTTAAAAATCTTGGCTTGCTATTATTTAAGGTTTTCTATTTTGATTAAAAAAAACATCAAATTTAAATACTACTTCTGAATATCTTACTATATAAATTATTAAATATATGGAAGGTGAGAAGAAGTATGGAAGGATTTGAAAGATCAGGAAGTTCACCTGTTAGAGAAGGTGAAGAATTGGACGTAACAATAGAAGCTGTTGGTGCAAAAGGAGATGGCATCGCAAAGAAAAATGGTTTTGTGTTGTTTATTCCAAACACCAAAGAAGGAGACAATGTAAAGGTAAGAGTTACAAAAGTCTTCAGAAAGGTTGGTTTTGCTGAAGTTGTAGGAGAAGGACAGCCGCAAGCTGAGGGAGAAGAAGCTCAGGATGCTGGAGAAGAAAAACCTGCTGAAGATACTGAAGCAGCACCTCAGGAAGAAGAGCAACCAGTAGAAGGGAAAGAAACGCAAGCTGAACCAGAAGCAGAAGATACAGAAGACTTTGGCGAAGAAGAGCCTAAAAAGGAATAATTAAGATTATTATATCTTGATTTTTTCAGAGTTTATTTCTTTAAGGCTCTTTAAAGAATATAATTTGTTTTTATTCTTCTTTTTATTTTTTTGCTTGAATAAATGATAGACTAATACTACATAATAGAGTATTTTGGGAAAGAGGAATAATAAGAACATAAAGGTTATGATTGTTAAGGTTATAAATAGTAAAAGATTAGGCATTTTATACACCTAACCCCATGTTTTGTATGGCACCGCTTATGCCACTTCTTGATCTTCCTGATGATCTACCAGTGATAAGATATTTTCCTATCTTGCCTGCAAGGTTTGCTAAGGGCATGCTTTGGAGCCAGACTTTGCCTGGCCCTGTTAAGGTAGACAAAAATAAGCCCTCTCCTCCAAAGAAGATGTTTTTGACGCCTTCTACGAGCTCTATGTCAAAATCTACACTGGGCTCGAACATGGCTATATGACCAGTGTCTACCTTTAATACCTGGTCTTTTTTGAGGGTCATCTCAATTATTTCTCCTGCAAGTTCTACGAATGCATAACCTTTGCCTGAGAGTTTTTGTAGGATGAAGCCTTCACCGCCAAAGAAGCCTGCTCCTAATCTTTTCCTGAAGTGCATTTTTAGATATATTCCTTCCTGGGCGCACATGAATGCGTCTTTCTGGCAGATGATTTCCTTGGTGTCCTCAAATTTGATGGGGATGACCTTGCCAGGGAATTCTGATGCGAATGTGATGATGCCTTTGCCTTCTTTGCATGTAAAAGTGTTTAGAAAGATTGATTCACCGGAGAACTTTCTTTTTATGCCTTCTATGAGGCCGCCTCTTGTGCCTGATTCCATTCTTATATTATCAGACATCCAGGCCATACCTCCTGATTCTGAGTAGATGGATTCATCTTTGTCTAGCTCAAAGCCTACAGTTTGCATGACTGTGCCTGTGATTTTGAATTTCATAATTTAGAATTTGGTTAAGGTTAAATATAAAGGTTGTGATTTAGTTTTTGTTTAACTTCTCTTCTAACTCTTTCTTCAGCTTGTCTCCAATAAATTTCCCTTTAAAGAAGTCAACCCTTACAGCGATTGAGATTTTGTCTGCCAGGCGTCTTGCTACTTTGCCATGGTCTGACTTTTTTGCTTTCTGGATTAGAGGATGTTCATGCAAAATTCCGTATTTAGGGCATCTGCTGCCTTTTACTAAGTGGCGGAATAAAGCTTTTTCTGCGCCCAATAATTGGACTTGGGATGCTGACATTGTTGCCAATTTCTTTAATGAGCCTGCTAATTCTACTAGTCTTGCGCCAATTAATGCTCCTGTTAAGGTGTGCATGTTAGGGCAGAGCTCTTTTACTAATATTTCAAGGTAGGCTTCGCCTTTGTTTTTTAGTTCATATAGATTGGTTAGCTCTTTGGCAAGCTCTGTTAATAGAGATAGTTCAGTTTTGCTGAATTCTTTGCCCATGGAGCCTTCTTCTTTTAGGCCTATTTCCTTTAATTGCTCTTTCCTGGTCTTTGTGAGAATGAGTTTTGCTAAGCGCTGGTTGTCTTCTATTGATTTATCAAGCTCTGGAAGACAGTATGAGTACCATTCTCTGATTCTTTTTGAAAGCGTGTTTATGAGCCTGTTGAGTTCATCAATGCTGTTGATAGCCTGAACTATGAAGATGTCCTTGCTTACTGATTCCTTGATGTTCTGCTTTGTTAGCTCAAGGTTCTTTTGATAGAGTTGTTTGAAGTCTGTCATAAGGATGAGAGTGGTTTAGGGGTATATAAAGGTTTATGTGTATAGAAACATTAATATACAAAAAGATTCTGGTATAAGAGTATGATTGAGATAGTTATTCATGGAAGAGGTGGACAAGGAGCGGTTACAACTGGACAGTTGCTGGCTATTGCTGCATTTTATGATGATAAACAGAGCCAGACTTTTCCTATGTTTGGAGTTGAAAGGTGTGGTGCTCCTGTGAAGGCTTTTGTTAGACTTTCTGATGAGAAGATTAATCTTAGGTCACATGTTTATACGCCTGATATTGTGGTTGTGCTTGAGCCTTCACTGGTTAAGAAGGTTGATGTTACAAAGGGTCTTAAGAAGAAGGGGTTGGTTGTTATTAATTCAAACAAGAAGCCTTCATCTTTTGGGATTAAGGGAGATTTTGAGGTTAAGACTGTTGATGCCACTGCGGTTGCTTTGGAGATTTTTAAGAAGCCGATTGTTAATACTGCAATGCTGGGAGCGTTCTCAGCAGTGACTGAATTGGTTTCATTGCCTTCACTGGAGAAAGCGATTGATGAGATTTTTATTGAGAGAAAGGGTAAGAAGATTGCTGACCTGAATAAGAAGGTTGTTAGAGAAGTATATCATAACGCGAAGAAATGAGGAATATTTACAAATGAAAATAACTATTGGTGCTGTTGTTACTGAGCCTGGCTCTACTGTGAAGAATAAGACCAGCGGATGGAGATCGTTTAAGCCCGTATGGGATGTGAAGAAGTGTACACAATGCGGGCTTTGCGGGATGTACTGCCCTGACATGTCTATCCCTACCATTAAAGGGAAAAGGAGCGAGACTGACCTTGATTATTGCAAAGGTTGCTTGATTTGCGTGCAGGTGTGCCCTGTGAAAGCGATTACTGCTGAGAAGGAAGAGAAGTGAATTATATTCTATACATAACATGATAATCGTCTATATTACCTGCAAGGATAAGGAAGAGGCTGTGAAGGTAAGCAGGGTTCTGTTGGAGAATAAGCTGGTGGCATGTACTAATTTCTTTCCTATTAACAGCATGTATTGGTGGAAGGGGAAGATTGAAGAGGATAATGAGTTTGTTGTGGTTGCTAAGACTAAGGATGATAATTATGAGAAAGTTAAGTGCATGGTAGAAGAGGTGCATTCTTATGATACGCCTTGCATATTAAGTTGGAATGTTGATAACCTGAATAAGGAGTATAAGGACTGGATGGATAATGTTTTGAAATAAGTTTATATAATAGAAGCGAAATTCTTGGTTATATATGCCTTGGTGGCTCAGTCGGTAGAGCGTGCGCTTGGTAAGCGCAAGGTCGTGGGTTCGATTCCCACCCGAGGCTTTTTCTTCAGAAATAAAAAAGAATTTAAACCACCCTCTTATTCTGATTAAGATGTATATTCCAAAGAGATATGGGCAGTCTAAAGTGAATAATTGCCCGTTTTGCGGCAAGACTGCTATTATTAAGAATTCTCAGAAGATTCCTGTGTGCGAGAAGCATAAGAAAACTAAACTGGTGGACCTTAAGTGCATATGCGGAGAATGGCTTGACCTGAATTCAAGCAAATGGGGAGCATACTTTCGCTGCATTAATTGCGGCAATATCAATTTCAAGAAAGGGTTGGAGATGAATCCTGATTTGAAGTTTGAGTCGGAAGAGAAAGAAGTTTCTCAAAAAGATAAAAAGGATGTTTTTGAGAAGATTAAACCTGTCATTAAAAAGAAAAAGCCCGTAGAGATAGTGGTTAGATCAGATGAAGTTGATTTTCTGTATTAGGTTGTATAATTGTGTTATATCTCCTTGTCCATGAACTATTAGATTATATACCTCTTAATAGTAGTTATAATATAGAGACATTTATAGAAGAATTTGATATTAGGATTATATGAAAAGATTTTTAACAACTATTGTACTGTCAGCAGCGATGTCTGCTAGTGCTTTTGTGGTAGGGTGCGGGCTTTTTTCTCCAAGAGTATGTTTATCTGATTATGCTATGCTTCCTTTTAGAGTAGAATTTTATCAGGAAGAACCCCTGGCTCTTGCTCGACAAGCAAAGGAAATGATTCCTTCATTATCTTTCACAGGTGATGAAATCCCAGAAGATCAGCAAGATCTTTTCCAGGAGTATGCTTCACTTGTTGCAAATTATGCAAAAGAGATTTTCAGCCCAAATATTGAAAGAATTTTTGAATCTCTTTATTACACATGGGGTTTAGAAGATTCACAAAAAGGAGGACACATCGAACAATAAAAAATCCCAATCGCAGCAAGCTGCGGGGTATTTTTAGTATTTAGTTTGCGTATTAAGCCGATGCAAGCATCGGGGTATAAAACCCAAACTAAATAATTAAATGGTGATGATGTGATGGTATTAGACATTAATGCTTTATCAGACTCTGAGGAGAATCCTTTTAAAGAGCATGTGTTAGCAGTTGGCCATGGGGCTCTCCATGAATTAGTATGGGATAATTATTCTCCTAATGAGATATCTAATACAAGTGAACAAGTTCTTAGAAGATATGGTATTGAAGATATGCTTAGAAGTCCCCTAGAAATTAATTTGTATAGTCTGGTAAATTTTAAGATTCTTTATGATGAACATTCAGGGGATGATAAAGAAAAGTATTTGGAAGATGGAGAATTAATTGCACATGCATTGGACAGTCTATGGGATGGTTGGAGCATTCCCGAAGAATTCATGGGAATTTTAGGATATTTCCTGAAACTGAATCCAAAAAATGGTAATCCCAGTCTAAATTTTGTATACCCTGGAGAAGAATTATATGCAGAGGTTGATTGGTTGAAAGGTTATATTGTAAGTCATAGAGACTTTGATATGGAAGAATGTATCCAAAGAGAACTGGAGTATGATCTTACCAATAGAATTGTGTATCAGGAGGAACATGCTACTGATAATATCATATATAGCCTTTATGATGCAAACGATTGGATTGCAATGGTTTTATCTGGAGAAAAAAAGAATGGATTAGTTGAAGAGTTTGTAGTAAAACGTTTTTCTAATTTTATTGAGACAGGCGAAAATCATTATAGTTCTAACCCACCTATGACTGAAGAAGAGTTAAAAGACTTTTTTCCTTTACTTTTATACTTCTGAATTGATTGAATTTGTTGATATTTTCGCTGGCTTTTATGATATCATTTTCTGATTCTTCATTAAAAGATAATTTTATAAACTTTTAAACCAAAGATTTGTGCATGAAGAACTCTGAGATTGCTAGAATATTCTATGAGATTGCTGATATTCTGGAGATTCAAGGCATTCAATGGAAGCCTAATGTTTATAGAAAGGCTGCGCAGAGTATTGAAAACTTGTCTGAGGATATTGAGGATGTTTATAGGAATGGCAAGCTTGAAGATGTTCCTGGTGTTGGAGAGCATATAGCCAAAAAGATTGAAGAGATTATTAAGACTGGAAAGCTGAAGTATTTGAAGAAGTTAAAGAAGAAGGTTCCGATTGAACTGGAGAAGATGATGAGCATTCCAGCGATTGGGCCAAGGACTGCTAAGCTGTTGTTTGAGAAGCTGAAGGTTAAGAATATTAAAGATTTGAAGAGGGCTGCTAAGCTGCATAAGATTAGAAAACTTGAAGGTTTGGGAGAGAAGACTGAAAGAGAGATTCTTGAAGGGATTAAGACTTTGGAGGGCAGCAAAGGTAGGTTTCTTCTTGGTCATGTGCTGCCTGCTGCGAGAGATATTGAGGAAGAGATTAGGAAATTGCCTGAGGTTAAGCAAATTGGCTTGGCTGGTTCTATTAGGAGGATGAAGGAGACTGTGCATGATGTTGATATACTAGTTTCTACTAATAAACCTGAGAAGGTTATAAAGTTTTTTACTACTATGGATGATGTTAAGAAGGTTTTGGCTAAGGGTTCTACAAAGGCTTCTGTTAAGTTAAGCGGTGGTTTGCAAGTTGATATTAGGGTTGTTAAGAATGATGCTTTTGGTTCTGCTATGCAGTACTTCACTGGCTCTAAGGAGCATAATATAGAGTTGAGGAAGATTGCCATAAAGAAGGGATTTAAGCTCAGCGAGTACGGCCTGTTTAAAGGCAGGAAAGTGATTGCTGGGAAAAAAGAGGTGTATGTATATAAGAAGTTAGGCTTGCCTTTTATTGAGCCTGAGTTGAGAGAAGACAAGGGTGAGATTGAGGCAGCCGCTTCTTATAAACTTCCTAAACTGGTTAAAGATGTTAAAGGAGACTTGCATGTGCATACCAAGTGGAGCGATGGCAGTGATTCTATTGAAGAGATTGCGAGAAAAGGTATTGAGAAGGGGTATAAATTTTTAGGGATTAGTGACCATGTGAGCAATGTTAAGATTACACATCCGCTTGATGGGAGAAGGCTGCTGAGGCAGATGAAAGAGATTGATAAAGTTAATAAGAAGTTTTCAAAGATTACTTTGCTGAAGGGAGCAGAGGTGGATATTGATAAGAATGGAAAACTTGTTTTGAAGGAGAGTGTGCTTAAGAAGCTTGACTTTGTGATTGCTTCTGTTCATTCAGGGTTTAAGAGCAGTGAGACTGAGATGACTGACAGGATGGTTAAGGCTATGGAGAATCCGTATGTTAATGTTATTGGGCATCCTACAGGGATGTTGATGCAGAAGAGGAAGCCTTATGCTGTTAATTTTGAGAGAGTGTTTGATGCTGCTAAAGCTAATAATGTTGCATTGGAGATTAATGCTTTTCCTAATAGATTGGATTTGAATGATGTTAATGCAAGGGCTGCTAAAGAATATGGTGTTAAACTTATTATTGGGACTGATTCTCATTCTAAGGAACATTTAGATTTTATGGAGTTAGGAGTAGGGGTTGCAAGGAGAGCATGGTGCTCTAGCAGAGATGTTGTTAATTGTTTGAGCCTGAGTGGGTTGAGGAAGTGGCTTAAGAAATGAAAAGGCAGCATTTATTGGTGTTATTGTTATCTGTTAATTTGGCTTTACTTATTTTGTTGGTTAATTTCAACTTTATGGTGTTTAATGAAAGTTATTATATTGAGCAGTTTAGGAAGAATGATGTTTATTCTAAGGTGCCTGAAGCTGAGCAGGTGTTGGATAATGTGTTTGTGTTTTTTGAAGGTAAAGAATTGAGTTCAGAGTTTTTTGAAGAGAAAGAGATTTTACATATGAAGGATGTGAAAAGGTTGATTGAGAGAGGGAGTTATTTGCTTTATTCTTTGGTTGGTTCATTCTTGATATTAGTAGTAGTATTGATAAAGACAACCAATAGAAACAAGGTAGTAAAGTATTTAGGGTTTAGTTTGATTGCTGGCGGGTCAATTGTTATAGGAGTTTCATTGTTGTTATGGTTGTTTGATTTTTCTAGCCAGTTTACTAATTTTCATCTGATCTTTTTCCCGCAGGGGAACTGGATGTTTCCTTCTGAGTCTATGCTGATTGGATTGTTTCCTAAAGCGTTTTTTTATGATATTAGCTTTAGGATTTTTAGGAATTCTGTTATTACTGCTGTTCTGTTGATGATTGTTGGAATGTTCTTTGTAATACCTAAAAGAAAAAGTTAATTGTTTAATTCCTTAGCAGCTTTGACTATATCTTCAACGTCCATGTTGTATTTCTTGTATAGTTCATCTGAACTGCCTGATTCTCCGAACTTGTCCTGTACACCGATTCGTTTTAGCTTTGTGGGATGGTTTTCTGAGAGTACTTCTGCAACAGCACTTCCTAATCCGCCTATGACTGAATGGTCTTCTACAGTGATTATTGCTTTTGTTTGCTTTGCAGAATTGATTATTAATTCTTTGTCTATTGGCTTTAAGGTGTGGATGTTGATGACTTTTGCTTTGATGTTTTCTTGCTCTAAGAGTTCTGTTGCTTCTAATGCCTTATGGACCATGATGCCTGAGGCGATGATTGTTATGTCAGAACCTTCTTTTAATACAGTTCCTTTGCCGATTTCAAATTCTTGGTTTTCAGATGTTATTGTTGGAATCTTGGCTCTTCCCAGCCTTAGATAGACTGGGCCTTCATGTTTGATGATTGCTTCTACAGCCTTTTCTGCTTCCAAAGCGTCTGCTGGCTGGATGACTGTCATGTTTGGCAGTGCTCTCATTAAGGCAACGTCTTCTAGTGCCTGGTGTGATGCGCCGTCTTCGCCTGTTAATAGGCCTGCGTGTGTTCCTATGATTTTGACGTTTGCATTAGAATAAGCTACACTGACTCTTATTTGGTCATAGACTCTGCCAGTGGCAAATACTGCGAATGTGCATGCGAATGGGACTTTACCTGATATTGCAAGGCCGGCTGCAGTGCCTATCATGTCTTGCTCTGAGACGCCCATGTTGAAGAATCTGTCAGGGTAAAGGTCTTTGAATTTCTTTGATCTTGTTGATTCTGATAGGTCTGCGTCAAGAACAACGATTCTTTTGTCTTCGCCTAATTTTGTTAATGCGTTTCCGAATCCGTCACGGGTTGCAAGCTGTTCCATTTTAATCTGAGTTTATTAGAGAATAAAACTCTTCTGCTTTTTCTTTTCCATATGCGCCTATTCTCTTCTTTCCACCGATTATGAAACCTATGGAGTTAAAGACAAAGAAAAGATTTCTCTCTTTAATTATATCAAGATTTTTACTGAGTATATCAAGCGTTGTTTTATCTTTTATTCTTGGGATGTAATGTTTTAAAAGTTTAGTTATTCCTTCAAAGTTGTTTTTAAGATTATGCATTTCTTTTGTTACATCAATTTTTGCTTCTTTCATCTCTCCTTGATTCTGAGCATCCAAATCAATTAAAAAAGATAACTCTTTTTCTTCCTCTTCAGAAAATTGGTAACTTTCTCTGTTTGCAATATCTTCTATCTTTGTTGAATGCCCCTGCTCTGCTTTAGATCTTGGCTCATATTCCTTAAGCAAGTATAAATTTTCCCTTAATATCATTAGTTCATGAAAACTTTGTCCTATTGTTTGGTCAAGCCTTTCCTTTATTCCTTCAATGGTTATATCTGATATAATAGAATGCACTTTTTCCTGTTCACCTGATGAAAGACGTTTTTCCAATTCTTTGTACATTTCATCATATTGTCTTTTAATTTTACCATCACTATCTTCCCTGAAAAGAGAATGCGCAAGGTCTTTTACCTGATAAAAAAGTCCTTCTTCCAGTGTTCTTATCCTACCATAAAAGTTATGGCTTGCAAAAGAATTTCCAGAGGAAATTATCTCTTTAAAATCAGAATAAATATCATTAAAGGCATCATATGCACTTAAAAATTCTGCAACCATAAAACCAAGCTTTTCTTTCTTTTTTCTGGGGGTTTTATCCATTGTTAAGCACTTCTATAACTTGTCAAGAATTCTTTTGAAAAAACCTTTTTTAGGTTCTTCTATGATTTCAGTTTCTTCTTCTTCAAATTCGGTTTCTTTGGTTTCTTCTTTTTCTGGCTCTGAACTTTCTGTTTTCTTTTCACCTATGGTGTTTATCTTTTCTACCATGCTGTCTATGTCTTCATCGCTCATACCATGGCCTTTTGCGCCTTGTTCTAATGTCTCAACTGCTGAGACATGGCAGCCTATGCAGTGCATGCCTTGTTCCATCATGATTTGAGCAGAGTCTGGACATTTTTCTACTATGTCTGCTATTTTCATGTCTTTGGTTATTTTGTCTGCCATAGATAGAGCGAATATGGTTATGTATATAAAGATTTTGGGAATATTCACTTATTTAGAATGTAATTATTTAGATTTCTCAAGAATTATCTTTTCAACTTCACCAAATTTAGATTCATTACCTAATAATTTTACTTCAGCTTTTGTGGGAAGGATATGTTTGCTGTTAGTTATACATTCACTGCTAGCTATATATTGACTTCTAGCTTTAAAAGCAACCATCACAAGATATTGAGGTAACATAAAATCAATAGCATTATAATTTCCTCCAGACACATGCATACCTTTCTCAGCACTTGGAAATATAGATTTTATAAAATCTCCAAAACTCATATGGTCCCTATAAATACCCTTATTTGGTCCATCATATATAATTTCTGGTGGCATAAACAATAAGTGAATATATATTATTTTATAAATGAAATACCCACCGTTCGCTACGCTCACTCCGCAGCAAGCTGCGGGGTAAACCCCATTTAGGAATTTATCGAGGTTCTATTCTATAGTTTTTAATTCCAATTAGAAAGAGCATAGAACATTCATAACCCCAGGCTCTCATCTATCTCTGTGGCGGTTTTCTTTAAAGTTTCACAGGTTCTCATGAGGTCTTTTTCTATTTCTTCTATTAAGTCTTTAAGGTTTTCAACTCTTAACATGTATTTCCTGCCTTCGTTGATTACTATTCCTGCTTCCATGAGCTTGTTGATGTGATGGATGACTGTGCCCCTGCTAAGATCCAGCTTGTAGGCTAGCTCATCGCTTGATACTGGCCTTTTTGATTTAGCAGATTTGAGGAGCTCTATGAAGATTCTGAAGCAGCTTTTGTCTCTGTCTCTTAGATTGAATAATCCTAAAGAGGTTCCAAAATATTGCAAGTCCTGGTTAATGTTTTTAAACTTGGGCTTCCTTACACTTATGATAGTGATCCTTTGATGGTTGAATAACATAAAAAGTATGAAAAACTTTGGAGTTTATTAACTTTTTCCGAAAGATTTATATATGATAGGCGTAATTCTATAGTCTGTTGAGTTTAAGTCAACGGAAAAGATTTAAGATAAACATCAGTGAAACACTATGGAAAAGAAAAAAGGTAAGGAAAAGAGTGAAAAGAAAACTGAAAAAGATAAGGATTTGACAGAAAACCTTCAAAGACTTCAAGCAGAGTTTGAGAATTATAAGAAAAGATGCGAGAAAGAAAGGGTTGAGTTTGTTAAGTATGCTAAGGAAGAGATTATTAAGAATTTACTGCCTGTGCTTGATAGTTTTGAGTTTGCATTAAAGAATAAGTGTAATAAGGAAGAGTTTGCAAAGGGTGTTGAGCGGATTTTTGCGCAGCTTTTTTCTGTGTTCGAGCAGGAAGGTGTTAGGCATATTGAGAGTTTAGGGAAGAAGTTTGACCCGTATAAGCATGAAGTGCTGCTTCAGGAGAAGTCTGATAAGGAAGAGAGTATTATTATTGAAGAGTTGCAGAAGGGTTATATGATTAATGACAGGATTATAAGGCATACTAAGGTTAAAGTTAGCAAAAAATAGGCAAAGGGTGATATAATGAAAGAAGAAAAACCGTTTATTGCAATAACTAAGTTAACACCTAAGGAAAAGGTTAAAGAGTTTGCAAAGACAAATTGCGATAAGTGTACGCATTGCTGCCATTTCGGTGGAGGGTTTTTGCTTGATGAGGATGTTCAAAGAGTTTCAAAGTTTTTAGGGATTACTAAGGAAGAGTTTGAGAATAAGTATGCTGAGAAGTTTGAGAAGTTTAATACTAAATTATTAAGGTTGAAGGCAGAGAAGCCGGAAGCTGTTTATTCGCCATGCGCTTTCCTTGATAAAGAGGAGAAGTGCATGCTGCATGAGGAGAAGCCGTTGCATTGCGTGATTAGCAGCTGCAATAAGTATGGAGATATGCTTGAGCAGTGGTTTACATTGAATCATTTTGTTAATGTAGATGACCCAGAGTCTATTAGACAGTGGGCAGTTTACCTTAAGACGCATGATACTATACAGGGAGGAAGTTTAGAGGAATTGGTTCCTGATAAGAAATTGCTGAAGAAGATACTTAACTATGAAATAATCAAGTGAAAAGAATGTGGGCAGGTTTGGGTTTTGATACACCTCTTTTTCCCAAGCCTGTTTGCTTCTTTATTATTATGAATATGTGGAGGATTCAAAATGGAAGAAAAGAAAGTTAATTTTGGAGTTAGCTCAAGAGAGCCATTTTTTGCTCATGAGACGTCGGTTAATTTTAATCCTACACAGTTTGTTTTGGATTTTAAGTGCGTGACACCTTTGACTGATATTAGTACTAAGGAAGTGCCGATGATTTCAATTAAACATAATACAATAATGCTTGACCCATATCATACTAAGGAAGTGTATAAGCTGTTGTCAAGAGTTATTGAAAAGTATGAAAAGGAGTTTGGCAAGATTGAGAAGCCTAAGGCTTTGCTGGAGTTTGAGAAGAAGCATAAGAAGAAAAATAAGGCTGATGATAATAAAATAAAAGCGCCAAGCTATTTGGGATGAGTATTTAGCTTCGCTAAATACTTTTATCCTCCCCACTATAGATACACAATTCGAATGCCCCACCCCTACGAAGAGATGTTTTATTCGCACAACTAAAAGGATGTGAAGAAGAATGAAAATATACGTTAAAGATGATAATGGAAATAATCATAATAGTAATAACATAAGGCGAAAGAAGAGTATTACGCTTTCGTCAGAGAATATATTAGCGTATCTTATCACTGAAGAGGATAAGATTAACACTTTGATTTTGTGCAAAGGGAGTGAGTATGATTTTATCACAACTGACCATGCTGTGTATGAGGCATTGGGGGCTGTTAAACCGAATGATGACTTTAAGCTGAATAAGCTTACTAAGTTTTTTGAGGTTGTGAAGGTTGTGTCGTATGCTAATGTGTTTAGGAAAGAGAAGCCGATACTTACAGAAAAAAGAGTTGAAGATTTGAGAAACAAGACAATGAAACTACAAAACCTTAACGGAGGAAATGAAAATGACAAACAAAACAAGTAAGAAAACCAACTCAAAGAAGGAAAAGATTATAGGTATAGATTTAGGTACAAGCAATAGCGCTGCTGCTGTTCTTCAAGCGGGTAAGCCGACTATTATTCCTAGTGCTGAAGGGACTTCTATGTATGGTAAGGCGTTCCCATCTATTGTGGCGTTTACTAAGGAAGGGCAGATGCTGGTGGGAGAGCCGGCTAGAAGACAGGCTGTTTCTAACCCAGAGAATACTATTACTGCTGCTAAGAGGAAGATGGGCACAGAACATAAGTATAAGGTTAATGATAAGGAGTATACTCCACAACAGATTTCTGCGTTTATTCTTCAGAAGATTAAGAAGGATGCGGAAGAGTTTGTGGGAGAGAAGATTGAGAAGGCAGTTATTACTGTGCCAGCTTATTTTGATGATAACCAGAGGCAGGCTACTAAGGATGCAGGTACTATTGCAGGCTTAGAGGTTGTGAGGATTGTTAATGAACCTACTGCGGCATCTCTTGCTTTCGGAATGGATAAGCAGGAGAAGGAACAGAAAATTTTGGTGTTTGATTTAGGTGGAGGCACTTTAGATGTTACTGTTATGGAATTTGGCGATGGAGTGTTTGAGGTTAAGTCAACTTCTGGTGATACAGAGCTTGGAGGCACTGATATGGATGAAGTGCTGGTGGGTTTCTTGCTGGATGAGTTTAAGAATAAGGAAGGTATTGACCTGAGCAAGGATAGTGTTGCAATGCAGAGGTTGAGAGAGGCTGCTGAGAAGGCGAAGATTGAGCTTTCCACTACTCTTGAGACTGATATTAACCTGCCGTTTATTACTGCAACAGATGAAGGGCCTAAGCATCTTACTATGAAGTTTACAAGGGCTAAGCTTGAGCAATTGGTTGAGAATATAATCAAGAAGTGCAAGCACCCATTGGAACAGGCTATTAAGGATGCTAAACTTGATACAAAGGAGATTAACAGAATTATTCTTGTGGGAGGGCCTACAAGGATGCCTTGCGTTAGCAAGTTTGTTGAAGATTTTATAGGAGCTAAAGCTGAGAGAGGGATTGACCCTATGGAGTGTGTTGCGCAGGGAGCTGCTATTCAGGCAGGTGTTCTGGCTGGAGAGGTTAAAGACATTCTGTTACTGGATGTTACACCGCTTTCATTAGGTATTGAAACTCTTGGCGGAGTGTTTACTAAGCTTATAGAGAGGAATACTACTATTCCTTCCAAAAAGTCGCAGGTGTTTTCAACTGCTGCGGAGAATCAGCCGGCTGTGACTATTAATGTGTTACAGGGTGAGAGGTCAATGGTGGCTGATAATAAGAGCCTTGGAAGGTTTGACCTGGTAGGGATACCGCCTGCACCTAGAGGAGTTCCTCAGATTGAGGTTACTTTTGATATTGATGCAAATGGCATTGTGCATGTTACTGCTAAGGATCTTGGCACTGGGAAGGAGCAGTCTATTAAGATTACTGCTTCACAGAAGCTGGATGATGAAGAAGTTGAGAGGATGAAGAAGGAAGCAGAGGAGCATGCGGAAGAGGATAAGAAGAGGAAGGAAGAGATTGAGACCATTAATCAGGCGGATACTTTGGTGTATTCAAGCGAGAAGTTGTTCAAAGACTTTGAAGGAAAAGTCAAGAAGAAAGAGCTTGAAGATATCAAGGGCAAAGTGATGGAGCTGAAAGAGCTTTTGAAGCCTGAGAAGAAGGATGTTGAAGCTGTTAAGAAGAAGATGGAAGAGGTTAACAAGCTTGTCCAGAAGGCTTCAACTGAGATGTATCAAAAGGTTGCTGAAGAGCAGGCTAAGAAGCAGAAGGAAGCTGGAGCTGCTGGTGCAGCAGGAGATGAAGCAACTAAGAAGAAGAAGGATGAGAAGGTTGTGGATGCTGATTACAAGGTTGAAGATGAGGAGAAGAAGAAGAAGTAATTTCTTCTTTATATTTTATTTTAAATAATAATAAATAAAATGGCTAAGGACTACTATAATATATTAGGATTAGAGAAGGATGCTTCTAAAGAGGATATTAAGAAAGCTTACAAGAAACTGGCTAAGAAGTATCATCCTGATATTAATAAGGAGGCTGATGCTGCTGAGAAGTTTAAAGAGATTAATGAGGCTGCTTCTGTGCTGGGAGATGACCAGAAGAAGGAGCAGTATGATAGATTTGGGACTGCAGATAGAGGGCAGTTTGGCGGTGGAGCAGGAGGGTTTGATTTTAATGATTTTGGAGGGTTTAGCTCGTTTGATTTTGGAGATATTTTTGATCAGTTTTTTAGCGGTGGAGGAGGCAGAAGAAGAAGGAGAGGGCCTATGTCAGGGGCAGATTTAAGGTATGATATGGAGATTAAATTAGAAGAGGCTGCGTTTGGAGCTACAAAGGAGATTAAGGTGCCAAGGCTGGAGCATTGCAAGAAGTGTGGCGGTACTGGTGCAAAGTCTGATTCTGATATTGTTACATGTCATGAGTGCGATGGAAACGGTGTTGTGAGAAAGACTATGAGAACGCCGTTTGGTATGATTCAACAGACTGGAACTTGCTCAAAGTGTCAGGGTGAAGGGAAGTATGTTAAAGAGAATTGCGAAGAGTGCGATGGCACAGGATTGATTAAGGAGACCAGAAAGATTGAAGTGGAGATTCCAAAGGGTACTGATAATGGCACAAGGTTGAGGATGGGTAGTGAAGGTGAGGCAGGAGAGAAGGGCGCGCCTAAAGGAGATTTGTATATTGTACTTCATGTTAAGGAACATGATGTGTTTAGCAGAGAAGAAGATGATATTAATGTTGATGTTCCAGTTTCTTTTGTTCAGGCTGCTTTAGGGGATGAGATTGAGGTTCCTACACTGAAGGGCAAGGCGAAGCTGAAGGTTCCTGCAGGTACGCAGACTAATACGATTTTTAGGATGAAGAGTAAAGGTATTCCGCATATTAATGGGTATGGGACTGGCTCAGAGAATGTTAAGGTTATTGTTAAGGTGCCTGAGAAGGTTACAAAGAAGCAGAAGCAGTTGCTTAAGGATTTTGAGAAGGAGAGCAAGAAAAGGAAGTTTAAATTGTTTTAAGATGGCTAATGCAATATTAAAGTGTAAAGAGTGCGGGCAATACACTATGGAAAAGAATTGTCCAAAGTGCAATGGTGAAGCTGTGAGCGTTATTCCAGCAAAGTTTTCTCCTGAAGATAAGTATGGGAAATATAGGAGGGCTCAGAAGCAGAAAGAGCTTGAA
>JASMCJ010000014.1 GCA_030753365.1 Candidatus Woesearchaeota archaeon | reverse complement strand
CGCCGTCTGCTTTCTTTTTCTCTCCCTTTCCTAACCATTTAGAAGCAGCTATAGCAGCAACTTCCGTTGCCCTTACAAATTCTAATGCAATATTTCTATCCATTGATTTCACTCACTGTTTTATGTGATGTCATCATACGTTATAAGACGATTGTATATAAACTTTTAGTTTATCATACTTTTTCATACAAAAACAAAATATTTAAATAAAAGGGTGATTCTTGGTTGTTCTATGAAAGAAAGAGTAACACTTACACTTGATTCTAATATACTAAAGACTGTTGATAAGAATGTTGATGGCTTTAAAATTAAGAATAGAAGCCATGCAATAGAACTTTTATTGTTAAGGGCTATGGGAGCTAATGTACCTAAGAAGGCAGTCATTCTTGCAGGCGGCAAAGGCACAAGGCTAAGGCCGATTACTTATGAAATACCTAAAGGATTAATACCTATAGATGGAAAAACAATAACTCAGTATCTGCTTGATCTTCTTAAGAAGTTTGGAATAAATGAAGTTATTCTGTCGGTTGGTTATATGAAAGAAAAAATAATGGATTATTTTGGAGATGGCAGTAAGTTTGGTGTTAGTATAAAATATATAGAAGAAGATGAGCCACTTGGAACTGCAGGCCCTTTAAAGATGGCAAAACATTTGCTGAATGAGACATTCATAGTTTCCAATGGTGATGAGTTGAAGGATATTAATATAGAGGAGATGTATGCTTTGCATAAGCAAAACAATGCTCTGATAACTATTGCTTTAACAACAGTTAGCGACCCAAGCAAGTATGGTGTTGCAAGATTGTCTGGCTCTAAAATACTTGAATTTATTGAAAAGCCCAAAAAAGAAGATGCGCCGTCTAATCTTATCAATTCAGGATTTTATATAATTGAGCCTGAAGTGATTGAAATGATTCCAAAAGGCTTTGCAATGCTGGAAAAGGAGATTTTCCCTAGATTGGCTAAAGAAGGAAGACTGGTTGGCTATCCTTTTTCTGGCTATTGGTCTGATATAGGGACAATAGAGAAGTATGATAAAGTTATAAAAGATGTTAAAGAAGGAAAATATAAAATCTGAGTAATTTTAGTAAATATTATATACTTCTTTTTCTAGGGTAGTTAAATGCCATTTTATCCTATGAGTGATTTGAAAGATAAGCTGGAAAAATATTTCATGTTCAGCAGGACAGAAGTTAAAGATCTTATAATTACAATACTAATCCTGGCTTTTATTGTTTCCTTTAAAGAATGGGGCGCAAAGGAGTTTGATATTTTAATTGGAATGAGAAACCTGTTTAATGCTGTGCTAATCATGACATTGGTTGTTCTTGTTCATATATCTGCGCAGAGGATTGCAGGGCTGCATGTGGGCATAAGGGTGGAATATAAACTATGGTGGCTTGGATTGGTTCTTGGATTGATATTTGTATTTGTTTCAAGAGGCAATGTCTGGCTTCTTATACCAGGGGGAATAGTTTTCCATCATATGGCTGTCCATAGGATTGGATATTTTAGGTATGGAATAAACATGCTGACAATGAGTTCTATCTCTTTAATGGGTGCTTTAGCAAACATTATGTTTGCAATAGTGTTTAAGATTCTGTTCATGTTCTTTCCTAATAACATGCTTATTGAAAAAGCTATATTTGTTAGCTTATGGTTTGCAGTGTTCAGCATGCTTCCCATCCCGCCTTTGGATGGAAGCAAAGTATTCTTTAATTCAAGAGGAGTCTATGTGTTATTGTTTGGCTGTGTGTTAGGTGCTGCTTTGATGTTATCACTTCAGATTAATATTTTATTAGCTATTATTGGAGCACTGCTTGTTGGAGTGTTGTTCTGGGTGTATTATCTTAAAGTGTTTGAAGGGGTATTTTAGCAAAGCTAAAATGGCAAAACTAGACCTTTATGAAAACTGGGTGGAAATCTTAGCATTTATTTTGCTTGTGTTAGGCTTCTTTATGGCAACATCGCTTAGTTCAGCGGTTGTGAGTTATTTTATTATCTTGCTATGCGGGGCAACTTCAGGCAGAGTGTTGTTCAAGCTCAAAAAAACTTTGAAGTTTCCATGGATGTTGATTACTGTTGGATTCCTGATAGGATTTGTGTTTGGCTCTTTTTATGGGAATAGGATAGTTATTGCAGTGCTTTATGTTATTGGGATTATTGGATCATATTATGCTCATGAAAAGAAATTCATTAAGTAAAAATTCCAATCGCAGCAAGCTACGGGGCATTTTTACTCCAGAAAATGGACATAAAAAGCCAGAGCAGAGCTCTGGGGTATTAAACCCATTTTCGCTGAATAAATTTGAACAGAGATTAGATAATCTCTTTAATAGTGGAATATACAATGGCGTTCTTTAAAAAATCTAACGCGCCTGTCGAAGCTAAGTATAACCCATTTATTGTATTTGATGGAATTAAACGCAGTAATCTAAGCGGTCTCCTTGAGCCGGAGACTAGAGAGGATCATGAGGACTTATTATTAGATGATAGGATAGGGATGTTTTTTGCAAGGTTTATAAGAAATGAAGATGAATTTTTATATGGAGACATTGTCTTAGCATATAGATATTTTTGTGTTTATACTGTGAATGGAAGCTGCATTGCGCCTTCTAAAGAAGAAAAAGAAGAGTGTTTTTATTGTAATAAGGCTTGTGAAAAATATCAGTCTGTATTGCCTAAAAGAGAGATTGTTTCTTAAACTTTAAATAGAGAGGAAGTATTTTCTGACATATGAAAGCAAATATTGAGAAAAAAGTAGAGGAAACCATAAGAAAGTATAAACTGCTAAGTAAGGAGGATAAAATCTTAGTAGCGTGCTCTGGGGGCAAAGATAGTACTACTATTCTTTACATTCTTAATAAGTTAGGATATGGTATTGAAGCATTGTTCATTGACTTATTTATAGGTGAGCATAGTGAAAAGAATAAGAAGAATATTAGGAAGTTCTGTTCTAAGCTTGGAGTAAAGCTGCACGAAGTTTCTGTTAAGGAGTTTACAGGATATTCTATCTGTTATATGAAATCTGTGCTCAACTCTAAAGGCAATAAGATGAAAAGCTGCGCTATATGCGGCAGTGTGAAGAGGTATATACTTAACAAATATGCTAAAAAACTGGGGAAGACAAAACTGGTTACAGGGCATAACCTTGATGATGAAGCGCAGAATTTTATGATGAACCTGTTGAAAGGGAGAGTTAGCATGAATGCAAGGCTTGGGCCTAAAGCAGGAGTTGTGAATGATAAGAAGTTTGTGGCCAGAGTAAAGCCTTTATACTTCTGTTCTGAAAAAGAGATTAAGGAATATTCTAAGTTTATGAAGTTTCCAGTGGTGTATGAGCACTGCCCTTGCTCCGTTGATGCATTTAGAAGGTTCTTGAAAGGACAATTGGATGAGCTTGAAAAAGAGAACCCTACTGTGAAACTGAATATTATTAATTATTTTATTGAGAAAAAGCTTAAGCTTAAGAATAAAGGAGTAGGCTATTGCGAAAAGTGCGGTGAGCCGTGTTCTGATAAAATTTGCAGCATGTGCAGATTGGTCAAAGCTTTGAGGTGAAATTGTATTTGTAACGAGTGCATTTCCGATAAGTTTAAATAATATAATATTTCATCATTTGCATAATGAAAGAAAAAAAAGAAGAGAATATAGAAATTCCCTTTGCAACATATGATATAGATGGGAAGAAGGAAAAATCCAAAGTGCAAGAACATCCTAAGAAACACGCTGATGTGTTTGATTCTAAGAAAGAAAAGGGAGAAATTGTAATCCGCCTTAAGCCAATCAAATTGGATGCGAGAACTGTTGAAAGAGCAGTTTTTGTTGGTATAATATTATTCCTTGCATCTTTACTTATATTTAAGCCAGCTTTTATTTTCTTTGATAATCCTTTAGATACAAATGTTAGCGGGGCTGTTACGAAATCTGATGAAACGAATACTGCAGCTGCTGCTTCTGAAACTACAGAAGATTCAGAACAATTATCACCTACAACAGCTACTACAACCGTAGTTACTGAACCAGAAGAAGAGGAGGAAGAAGAAGTGGTGGATACCACTCCTAAGTTAACTGGCAAGATAAAGCTTATTATAGGCACAATAGATACTGTAAAGAAAGAGGTTGGCGGCAAAATAACATCTGTTGGGTTTGTTGTTGACAATCAAAAGTCAGCTTTTGTTCCTGAAGTGAAGATTTATATTTATGATGCAGACTCAAGAGATATTTATAAAACAAAGCCAAGGGAAACTTTTACGGCTGAAGATGTTCTTGGAGCTGGAAAGAAGCTTGCTAGAGTGGTTCCGTTATTGGCACAGTTCCCAAGCATAACAGGAGGAAAGTCTGTTAAACTTGAATTGTATGATGCAGAAACTGATGAGCTTATAGTAGATGGTATTAGGGTTGTTGTAATAGAATAAATGTTTTGAATAACTCTTTCTGAATCAAGAATATCTTCTATAGTTTATATTCTTTCAATGTTTAATTCTTTGGGCATATCAATTAGAAAAATTTATATATAGGATATTATATTATATATAAAATGAGTAAGGCTATACCTATTATCGAACCTAATAGGAAAGTTACAGAGAAAGGAAACATAATAGCTTTTTCAGCTTGGGAAGTGCCTATCTCAGAGTCTTATCCAGAAGGTGTAAAGTATTCACTTGTATTGATATGTAATAATAAAAGGATAATTGGATTTGATAACTTTAACAACGAAGGCCACCATAGACATTATTTGAAGGAAAATGTGTTAGTTAAAGAAGAATTAGAGTTCAAAAATTTAGAAGATACGATAAATAAGTTTTTAGAAGAAGTTAACAAATTTGAAATAGAGGAGGTTGACTAATATGGAAATCAGAAAATTGATAATTATAGTAGAACCTAAACAGGAGTTTAGAGAAAGAATTAGAGGTTATGCTAGAAAAATTGATAAAGGAAAAAGAGGGTTGATAGCAAGGGAAAGCATATCTTTTCCAAGTATAGATGGGCTTAAACAATTTCTAACACCAAAAAGGATACAGTTACTGAAAATAATCAGAAATCAAAAGCCCAAGTCTGTGTATGAATTGGCAAAACTATCTGGCAGAAAACAAGAATCAGTACTTTATGATATTAGATTGTTAGAGAACTCAGGATTTGTTAAAATTGAAAAGATTAAAGATGTTAGAGTTAAGACTATACCCACAATTAGTTATGATGAGGTTGATGTGAGGATTCCGATAAAAGCATAATTAGATATCCAAGCTGACCCTTGCCTTGTAGCCATCTTTTGTTTTTTTGAAGCTGTACTTGTAATTGGTTACAGCCTTTACAACGGTTTCACCTTTTTCAGGCGTTGCTGGCTCTCCATATAACTTTGCTATTATGTGAGTTTTATTTATCTCTTCCACTTTAAACTTTGAAAAGAACATATGTTCAGTGTCAACTATGGCTATCAACCCTTGTAACCAGTTAAACATAAGATCTTCTTCATTCTCACCCTTTATCTCGAATTCTTCTGTGTCTTTAGGCTTTACCTTATCTAACTGGCATATGATTGAGAATAGAGCTAAAGCAGCGTTCTCAAACACTTCTTTGAGGTCTTTGCCGTAAGCTTCGAATAAGACATCTGATGTTAAATCGTTTATGAATTTGTATTTTTGCATTTTATATTAATATACTCTTGGTCTTTTATTAATTATTGCAATTAGGATTTCATTCTTATTCCATAAAACCTCGTATAGTACTCTGTAGTCTCCTATACGAATCCTGAATGCTCTTTCTTCTCCAATCACTCTTACTGCGTTATGAGGAACTGGATCAGACCTGAGAATCTTGATTTTACTAAGAATTCTTTCTTTTAATTTTACATCACACTTATTCAAGAACTTCCTTGGTTGGTTGGAGAATTTAAGAGTGAACATCTTCACTTAACTCTTTCTCAAGTTCTTTTAGAGAGACAGTTTCACCTTCTTTATGTTCTTCTCTTGCTTTTTTCAGCAATAATTCCTCATCCTTTGATAGAATTGAATCTACATCAACCATATGTTTCTTTATCAATATTATATCCTTTTTAATGAAAGACATATCATCTGCTATTTGTTTTATTAGTTGAGTTTCCATTTTTGTTCACAATACATGAAATATGTTTATGTTTAAATAATTTGCTGAAAAAGATAAGATATTGGTTAAGTGGCTGAGTTAACTGATGGATATGGCTGATAGAACTGACAGGTTTGGCTAAGAAAACACCCTAATATTACTAATAAGATTAGATGGTTAGATGGCTGGAATTACTATGAATTGGGCTGGCTGATTTTACTAGGGTTTTAGAGGGAACTGGGCTTTATGTGGAGGATTTTGGGGTTGTGAAGGTTTAGCTGCATGCGGTTATTATGCCTCCTACTACTGTTAAATCTACTCCATTTGCGCAAGTGCCAGTGAAGCCTGTTGAACCATTTACTAAGTAGCCTGTTGAGTTTACCTGACCTGCAACGTCTAGTTTTACGTTTGGACTCGTTGTTCCGATGCCTACCCTATTATTAATTTCATCAACATACAATGTGTTGGTGTCAACTATCAGCTTTCCTGCAGTGAGATTTACCTTATTTATATCTGTCATAAGTTTCCCATCTGTTGTCAGTTGAAATGGAATGTAATCTGTGCCATTCCATCCATGCATTATAGAGACATTTGTTGCTGCAGAAACACCGGCTAACAACAACATTAACATAATTATGATTAAAAATACTAGTTTATTGAGTACTAAATTCCCTAATAATGAATTCTTATTTGTTTTTTGCATTTAACTTTCCAACCCTTTTATTCTTGCTCTTAATTATTTAGTTTGGGTTTTATACCCCGATGCTTGCATCGGCTTAATACGCAAACTAAATACTAAAAATACCCCGCAGCTTGCTGCGATTGGGATTTTTTATTCTTCTATCTGCTCTTGTTGTTCTTTTGTTTTGGGTGTGTTTATCATTGGCATATTTCCTCTTCTGGGTGGTCAAGGCAGATTAGTTGTTTTAGTTCTTGGTTTTCTTCTTTTAGTTCCTGGATTGCGTTTACTAACATCATTTGCATTTCCAGATTGTATTCTACAGACAGGTAACCATTTCTTTCATGAACTAAATGCGGTAAAACAGGTTCCACGTCTTGGGCAACCAATCCAACTTGCCTGCCTTCTACATATCGTATCGTTCCTCCTAGCTCGTCGATGCCTTCTTTCCACTCAAACTCTACTGGTTCTAATTCCAATATTTTATCTAGAGAGCCTTGAAGTGGTTTGATATTCTTCTTTAATCTGATGTCAGAAGTGCATGTTCCTGCCACTTGTGCTCCTGCTTCCCTAAAGCAGTCGTCACTGTTTATGTCATCTACTACATCTAGACCATAGTCTGGACTACTATCCCCAATCCCGACGTTGCCATTCCCATCTATTGTCATTCTTCTATCCGTGCCTCCAGTATTGAAATACAGTGATGAATCAGCCGCCGAAGCCGCATGAATGTAACCAACTGTACCTCTGTCACTAGAATCAGTATCTCCGAACCTGAGAGTCCCCACACCAGTGTTACTGGTTAAGATAGTCATACCCGCATGACCAGCAGAATTCTTTATTACTAAATTATCAGCATTGTCAGGGCCATCTCCATCAGGGTCAGTAGTCCCAATCCCGACTTTACCATTCTCCAAGGTCATAGTATTATAGTCTGCATTTGTCCCTAAAATCAACTGCCATAATGCTCCGTCCCATGAGCTGTTTATCCTTCCTGTTTCTACTGGAGTTGCACTTTGATAAAAAGATAATTTAGTTCCCTGCCCTGTTTGTCCAACCTCAGCATTATCAATCCTTAAGCCAGTTGCTGCATCAGGATTTGCTTTTGAGACGACTAAAAATTCCTCTGGACTTGCAGTCCCAATCCCGACGTTGCCTGAACTGTCAACATAAGGCTTTAATGTCGCATTTAAACCTGCAAGATACTGGGCTCTTATTTCAGCATCGGATAATGCCCTTTTGTAAATTTTTACTTCATCAACAGTGCCATTAAAATAACGTGGATATGTATTGTCTGGATTTCTTCCAATCAAATAATTATAAGCAGTATCTATAGTTGATGTTGAGCCTGAAGCAGTATCTTTTAAAACTCCATCGATATACAAATAATTGGTAGTTCCTCTTCTTAGTCCTATTACATGATACCAGGTATTATCACTTAAAGCAAAAGTGCTGTGTACTGCACAATTCTGGTTAGCGTTAACGCAACCAGCCAACATTGCAAGCTCTCCATCAGCATTTCCATCAACCCAATTAACTGCTAACCTGCTGAACTGAGCTCCGCTCCAGGCACCATAAGGACTGCCAAACCACGAATTTGACAGGACAGCCATATATGTATTGCTAGTCGATTCCCATCCTGAAGGTTTCATCCAAAACTCAATGGTAAAATCCTCAGCCCCTATTTTTGTATTATAAGTGGTAGATACATAATCATCAGTTCCTTCAAATTACAATGCTTTTCCATTTGGTACAGAAGTCCAGTTACAGCCGTAATGAGTACTTAGACCAATGCAATTTGCATGATTTCGATACGTGCTCCTGTCAAAAACAGTTGGATCATCAAACTCATTTCCTCTGCTGAATGGCATGTAAAGAACTAATTCATCATCCAAAGGATTATAGCTTGGCTGAGTATTGTTTGAGTAAGACACATTACTGCGTATTTTATCTGCAACTTCTAA
>JASMCJ010000013.1 GCA_030753365.1 Candidatus Woesearchaeota archaeon | reverse complement strand
CTTTGATGTTGAATTCATCTTAATGATTCTCTGACTATTTTTTCTTATTTCTTGTTGCTTCAGTGTCTTTTACTTTTCTTTAATTTTTGTCACTTATTTCTCAATTCTTCACTTAATTATTATTGTTTCAGGCGCAAACCCTGATTGTATCAATATTTCCCTGACTCTTTGCTTATGGTCGCCTTGCAGCTCTATTACCCCTGTTTTGGACGTACCGCCACATGCCAGGCTGCTTTTCAGTTTTTTCGTTAGTTCTTTCATATCAATTTCTTTGTCGTCTATGCCATCAATCATTGTATATTTTTTTCCAAACTTCCTTTTTTCAATCTTTACTATTATCTGCTGGTTCTCTTTCGCAATGCTTTCGCACGCGCAAATCTCTTTTGGTAAACCACATTTTTCGCATATTTCACCCATTCTTTATTTTTCACCTTCCGGTTTTTTTTCCAGTTTTTTATACTTCTTTTGTAGCAAAGTCAATATCCTTGCTATTGTTTTCTTTATGATTTTGATCTGTTTTGGATTTTTAGCGGATGTACCTGTACTTTTTTGAACATTAAGCTTGATTAACTCTCTTCTTAGGTCTTCAAGCTTTGTTTTCAACTCTCGCGGGTTGATTGTCCTTAACTCCTTATTCTTTAACATTGCCATTTTCTTTCTTATCAGATTTATCTTCCTTGTCTTCTTTCTTTTTCTTGTCTTCCTTATCAACGGAGCTATTTTCTTTTATCTCATTTTTCTTATCTTTTGCTTTTTTACTTTGAGATTTCTCCTTATCTTTTTCATCTTCTTTACTATTCTTTTTCTCAACGCTTTTGTCTTCTTCAGGCTTCTTATCATCCTTGTCAGCATCAGCACTTTCTTCGCCTTCTTCAACAATTTCTTCAACTTCGCTTTTCAATATTATTTTGTCAGGCAGTTCTATGTCTGGTGGCATGATTTTAACCTGTATCCCTACCATTCCTGACTTAAGTAAAGCATTAGTGGTTGCCTTTCTTATTCCTTCCTGGCTGATATCTCCACTTTTCTTCAAATAACCCTTATAAAATCTCCATCTTTTAGCTCTTGAACTGGGAATTTTCCCTGAGATCAGTATTTCAACACCTAATGCGCCTGCCTCAAGAACATTAGTCATAGTTTTATGGCCAATACCTTTAAATCTTGATGCACCAAACCTTTCCAATGAATTTGCTATCATTTCAGCAACTATTTGCGCATCTAAATTAATATTTTCCACTTCGCTTATTTCTATCTGAGGATTTTCCAAATTAAACTTTTTCTTTATTGCATTCGTTAGTTTCTTTATGTTTTGGCCCTTTTTGCCTACTATTAACCCAGGCCTTGAAGCATGTATTATTACCTTGACTCCCAAAGGAGTTTTTACCATTTTCGTATGGCTGTGCCCTACTCTTTTGAGGTTTTCTTCTATATACTCCTGTACCAAAAACTCCTTTGTCCTCTGTGCAACAAATTTTCTTTCAATCATTTTCTATCTTCTTCCTTTTGACTATTGTCAGCATTTGCAGCTTTACCATTGCTTTTAGGCTTCTCTTCACTAACTGCTGCCTTTTCTTCAGGTTTCTCCTGCTTTACTTTTTCCTGCACTATTTTCTTTTTCTCTTTCCCGATTTTTTCCTGTTTTTTTACTTCATCGATTATGAATTCAGCACTTTTCTTCTTATCTTCCCCACTTTCATGATCTTTCACATCCTGAACCATCTTACCAACTTCTTTGTCAACCTTATCGCTTATAGATGGTTTCTGCTCAGTTGGTTTAGCTTCTCCTTTTTTATCCTTGCTTTGCTTAGCCTTATCCTGTTTACTTTCTTCCACAACAACTTCTATGTGTGTCCTTTTGGCTTTTCTTCTTCTCTGTCTTCCAGCATGCCACGGCGCTGATGCCATCTGAGCGCTAATATGAGATATAACAAGATTATCCTTGTTCATTTCATTTGAAATTGCATTGCTTTCAGCTGATTTTAATAAGTCTAATATTTCCTGTGAAGTTTTAATAGGATATCTTCCTGGCCCTATGCCTGTTTTATGTCCCATGTCCATGTTAAATCTCTTGAAAGGAATAGCCACCTTCTTAACTATTACAGCTTCCAACACTTCTTTCGCCTTTGTTACATTCATATGCCTAATGAAGTTACATATTTCAATACTTTTCTTTGTTGAAATAGGCAGACTTCTACCAAAAGCTCTTGACATGCTTTCCTTATCATATTTTGATGAATAGTTATACATTTTAATGTCTCTCTGCTTATTTCACTGATACGCTCGCGCTTGACCTGGTTGCTCCTACTCCTGGAGCTGAATGTGTTCCTCTTTTCCTTGTTAACACAAATTCGCCAAGCAAATGGCCTATCATATTTTCCTGAACATTAACCTGATCGAAAACTTTTCCACTATAAACAAGTATATCCATTCCAACCATGTTAGGCAGCACCATCATATCTCTGCAATGCGTTTTGATTGTTTTCTTTGATTTTCCTTCATTATGCTTCTTTACTTCTGCTAATAAGATTTTTTGTGCATCAGTGAATCCTCTTAATAATGACCTTCTCTGCCTTGCAGGCATGATGTCAGCTAACTCTTTTATGCTAAACGCTTTTATTTCTTCCAATGTTTTTCCTTTGTATGTGAATTCTTTTTTCATTGTAATCATTCCTTAGTTTAACGTTTTTTCCTGCCTGTGCTCCTTGGTGACAGCATACCAACTTTCCTTCCAGGAGGATCATTCCTTCCTGACTGTGTAGGTATTCCCTTATGAGACGAGCTTGAACCACCAAATGGATGATCTACAGCGTTCATTGATACACCGCTAACATGAGGATATAATTTATTTTTAGCTTTCATAGCATAATATTTATTGCCTGCTTTCAGGAAAGGCTTTTCAGGTCTTCCCCCACCAGCTACTATGCCTATGCTTGCCCTACAATTCAGCTTAAACTCTTTCTGCTTCTTTGAAGGCAACATTACAATCACTTTATCAGCCATTTTTGATACAATTTTAGCAAATCCGCCTGATGATTTTACAAATTTACCACCATCTCCAGGGTTTTTTTCAATATTATAAATAAATGTTCCATCAGGAATCTGTGATAATGGTAACGTATTCCCAAGCTTTACTGCTACACTTTTACCTGTACTTATATAATCACCTACCTTCACACCCTCAGGAGCTATGCTAATCTTTTCCTCTGCTTCATATTTTACCCTAAGCAAAGGAGCTGAATGGCTTGGACAGTCAACAATATCTATTATCTTACCTTCTACAATTTGATCAGTCAAACTAACCATGCCTGTCTTTCCTTTAGATTTATGCTTTAAAGACCTATAAGTAGGCGTTCCTCTTCCTCTTCTCTGCTGTATAAGGTTTTTTCCCATTTTATTACATAATATTCATATTAGTTGCCACATCAATGGCAGGTGTTTCGTCGCTGAATTTGACATATGCCCTTTTCTGTCCTTTAGGGGTTATATACGTATTAACTTTAAGCACTTTCACTTTGAACATTTCTTCTATTGCTTTCTTAACATCGCTTTTGTTTGCATCTCTATCTACTGCAAAGATAAGCTTATTCTCTTGTTCCATCAATCTAAGCGATTTCTCAGTTGATAATGGATATTTTATTGCTGTGCTTGATTCCATTTTAAGATTATTAGCTAAACAGCTTTCCCTCTTCAAGTATTTTTATTGATTTGTCAGTAAAGATTGTCATTCTTCCATGCAAAGCTCCTGGCGCAAGGATTTCTGTGTTAAGGGTTTTAACATTACACACTTCCACACCTGGCATATTAGCAAGCGCCTTAAACAGTTTGCATTCATCTGAAACTACTAATAGAGGACCTCTTTTCACTCTATACTTTCTGCCTCTTGACTTGCCCTTTCCTGCACGGATTTTCTTCTCGCTGACTCTTTTAAGTTCATCTTTAAATCCAAGCTTTTCAAGCACTTTCTTCGCATCGCTTGTCTTGCTTGTAGATTCTATTTTGGATTCTAATACAAAAGGATAATTCTCAGGTATAATATGTCCTCTTCCTTTAACACTTTCTTTGTCAAGTGTTGCAGAGATTGCTGACCTTATTGCCATTCTTCTCTCTTTCTTATTAACTTTTTGAGCCCAAATCTTATCAGTTTTAGGAGGATGTGCTCTCATACCACCTACTGTTCCAGACGCAAACGCGCCTACCCAGTTCATCCTTGTTCCCCTTCTACTCATAACTTTCCTTGGAACTCTTGATATTCCTATACCATAAGAGCCTCTATACTCTCTTCTCCTTCTGGAAACTTCTGCAGACGCTCTTTTCCCTGCAAGCTTGCTAGCTCCATAAGGCTGCCTTTTATGTGAACTAATAGATAACACAGCTCTTTTGATAAGGTCTGGCCTTATATCTTCGTTAAACTGCTTAGGCAAACTAATCTTGCCAACTTTTCCGTTTTCCAATGATAAAATATCAAGTTCCATTTTGAGTTATTATTATTGTTTTGACTCCTGGCTTATATATACTATTTCAGGCTTTTCCGAGAGCAATTTCTTGGTTGCCCTGATAGGCTGGTTAAATCTAATCATTCTTTTAGCAGGGCCTGGCACGGTTCCTTTCAATAAAATATAAGGATTTTTCACAAACCCATAATGAAGAAATCCGCCTTTAGGGTTTATCTCTTCAGGCTTTGTAGAAATTTTTAATAGTAATTTATTATATTCTGTTCTTGTATGATATCCTGTTTGACCTGCGTAAGGCACTCTCCACATTTTTGCGCCTGTCCAAGGCCCAACATTTCCGGGACCTCTCTTTGTTTTCTCAGATTTTCTGCCTCTTATAGACACGCCAAATCTTTTAACAGTACCCTGAAAACCTTTTCCTTTGCTTACTGCATGCACATCAACTAACTGTGTTTCCTTGAATACCGAGGAGACATCAATTTCTTTGCCTAATGATTCTTTAGCAAGGGTAAGCTGATCTTCTTTAGAGCCTGATAAAGCAACCTCAAAAATTTCAGGCTTTTTCTTTCCTATGCCTGTAAGCTTTGGTTGTGTGTAAACTAATATTCTCAAATCATCATATTCGGTAACTTCCTTAGATACTGCTTTTTTCTTAGGAAGAACTATCTTTCTGCCTAATTCTTTATCAACTTTTTCAGCAAAAATCTCAGAACAAATTTTTAAGCCATATGATGTTTGTTTATAAAATCTTATAGAAGCAGTTTTGAGGGGAGGGGATTCAATCACTGTCACCGGACAGGAAATCTCTTTCCCCTTTGTTAGTGAGTTTGGATTATTATCAATAAAAGTTATATGAGTCATGCCTGCTTTGTAACCAGCAAATCCTAGAATTCCTTTTTCACTAAGTTTAGCCCAGCATTTAACTCGAACTGCCTGTTTTCTGGCCCTCTTCCTCGGCCAATATTGCAGACTTCCTTTTCTCGGACTTCTTGTTGTAGGCATCTTAACTTGATTTCTTCACTTAACTTAATTCCCATAGAGATTGCCACTGTATGAATATTATTAGCGTTTTTCATTTGAATTCCCTCTATAGGTGCTGATAATACGTAATATTCTTATAATATAAGGAATTAAAAACCGTTTATAAAAGTATCGGAAATAAAGCCCTTAATCCCTATTATGTGGTCTATATATCACACAATATAGGTCTAATCTGAGTATAATATGGGTCCGCAGGGACTTTCATCAGCTTTCTTGATTTTTCCGAAGAAAAACAAGGTTTGCGCCCGAAGGAAAGCAAACCGCATTTTCCCAAGTTTTTTGCTTTAGCAAAAAAGCTGTATTTGAACCCTGGACCGCCGACTCTCTTAGGTTTGTACCAACGGTGGCCATATAAGACCGGTGCTCCAATCATCCATGAGTTAGCGAGTGAATCACTTCCCATTCCAGACTGAGCTACGGACCCAAAACTATTCTATAGGAGAATAAGTTTCTATTTAAAGGTTTCGTGAGAGAAGAGGTTTTGCAATATATTTAGCTTTCTTTCAGATTTGTTTTCATTCACACCACAAATGTTCTAAATAACAGTCAGGGAATTAATTGGTTTGTCTATTGTATATAGAAAATCACATTGATTACCCTCCTTAAAGGGAAAGAAAAACATTTGAGGTGAATTAAATGAAAACAAAAAGAATTTTGGAATTGACAGAAAAAGATTTTCTGACAATAGCAAATCTGGAAAGAAGCATATACTTTGCTTTAAATTCCAGTAAAGGCAAACAGTATCAGTATAAGATTATACATGCTGCCTTCAAAAGAACTTGCGATATACTTCTCAAAAGAAGAAAGTATATAGCAAAAGAATTGAGTCTTAAGCTACAATTGCTCCAAGACCCTAACTAATTCTTTTTCTTTTTTTTCTTTTATTACAAATTATCCAAAGGACTCTTAATCATCTTAAGGTCATCAGTTCTTGTCCCTATATATTCCATAGTGGTATCAATATTTGAATGACCTAAGAGTTTTTGAATTTTTTCAATGGGAGTTCCATGCTCTATCAGATGTGTTGCAAAGCTTGCTCTTAGTAAATGAGGGTAAACTCTTCTTCTGATGTCTACCCTCTTTGCTGCAAGTTTAACTATTTCTTCCGCTGTTCTGACAGATATATGGTTAGTATAACCATCATCGAAAAGATATTTTTTCTGCTCTTTCCTTTGATTGAGATAAGTATTCAAGTCTCCAATAAATATTTTAGATGTTATAGTAAACCTATCCTTCTTGCCTTTGCCATTTTTAATAAATACAATTTTATCATCAAAGTAGATATTATCAATTTCAACTTTAACACATTCCCCAACCCTTATTCCTGAGGAATATAGCAGCTCAATCAACAACCTATGCTTAAGAAAATTAGTATTATCAATCATTGCTTTAATCTCATTTTTGGACAGAACCTGAGGCAAATCTTTTGAAACTTTTGGGCTTTTAATATTCTTGAATAATTTCTTTCCTAAATAGCCTTCATAGTAAGCTTTTATAGAATTCAATGCCATCCGAACAGTTCTTGGCTGAATGTCTTTATTAATAAGAGAATTGAGGTAAGACTTAATATCATTAGACGTTATGCTTCTCTGCTCTTTCTTAATGAAATCAAGGAACTTGTTATTATAATATGTATATGTATCAATAGTTTTCTCACTGAAACATCTTAATCTCAGCTCTGAAACAAAGTTTTCAAACCTCTTTCTAGCCACTTGCTTTATTGTTGGCCCTTTCTTTCGTTTAAAATATCTAAAATACATTATCAACACCTCTTTCTAGAAACAGTTCCAGAACTTCTAGTATATAAATCTCACCCGCACCTGACCAGTGACCAGTGCAAACCAAATTATGAAGAATTTCAGTATTACAGCCAGTCTCCCCTCAAGACCCACTGGTCAATTAACATCTTTTAAACAAAATCATACGTTTAAAAGATGTTATACGCAATTAAATTTTCACTAATCTAAATCGCATTTTTCTTTTAGAAAAAGAAACAAAAGAGGGAGAGTCCGTGCTACGCACATATAGTCTTTTACTTCGTAAAAGAAATTTATAAGAGGGGGCTTTTTGTCCTTCGGACAGATAGTCTTTTTACTAATTATTTTTTTAATCTGGATTTAAAGAATTTTTCAACATCCTTATCCACAAAATAAACATAACAACCTTTCATTCCTCGTGACATTAAAACTCTATATATATTTTTAACATAATTATCAAAATTTTCTTTACTTCTTTTCAAGATTGGATCTTTTGTTCCCTCTCGATTTCCAACCAAACAATCTTTTTCTTTATCATATTTTATGTCTTCACCAACAATAACTCCCACATAATCAAATTCAAACCCTTGCGCGGTATAAATG
>JASMCJ010000012.1 GCA_030753365.1 Candidatus Woesearchaeota archaeon | reverse complement strand
TTTCATCTAATTCAATCTTTTTTTGAGATTTTGTAGATTTTTTCTGGATTTTAGAAGTCTTTTTCTGTGTTCTAACCTGTTTCTTAATAGACTTCTGCTTTTTAATAGGCTTATTCTGTACTTTAATAGCTCTTTTTGGGGTTTTAGAAGCTTTTATTTTAGCCTTTTTGCTAGCTATTTTTGCCCTTTTTACTGGCTTTTTAGTACTTGTTTTTCTTTTCATTTTGACAGCATAATGATTACTTAAAAGTGACAATATCTTATATATAAATCTTTCGGTTTTAGTTATTGGCAAGTAGTATATACTCCTAGAAAAGAATTATATACCCTCTGTGATAGTAGAGTTTTTATGAGACTACAGGCGCTTATGCTAACATTGGTTATTCTTTTGGTTTTGCCTATGGTTAATGCTACTCAAGGGCATCTAAAGCTGCTGGCTGTAAGTGAATCAGAAGCAGGGTATAAGGGTAGTATTGCTGACTTATATGCAGAGCTAAAAGAGGGAAATGGAAGAGTTTTCATTGATACTTTCCCTGTTACTAAGTCTGATACACAGATATCAACAAGGTTTGCAAAAGAGATTGTATGTGATTTTCTTGATATGGATTGCAGCAGTATAGATTTTATTTATACAATTAAGGCTGATTCGGCTATTATAGGGGGACCTTCAGCGGGTGCGGCTATAGCTGTACTTACAACAGCTATGCTTAAAGGGCTTGAACCAAATGAAAAGATAGCAATTACTGGAAGCATTAATTCTGGGGGGCTTATAGGGCCTGTAGGTGGGTTAAAATCAAAGGTGGATGCAGCAGCTTCTGATGGTATTGAAAAGGTGCTGATTCCCAAAGGGGAAAGGTTTGTGCAGGATGATGAACTTTTGGTTGATTTTTCTGAGGATTTAGTTGATATGTTCAATGAAACGGTTGAAGAGACAAAGAATAGAACTATTGACATTATAGAATATGGCAGAAGAAAGGGTTTGGAAGTTAAGGAGGTTTCTACACTGAATGAAGCAGTATATGAGTTCACAGGAGAACTTCTTGAGGAACCAGCAAAGGATCTTAGTATTGATTCCAGTTATAAGGAAACAATGATGTCATTAGCTGACCTATTATGTAATAGAAGCAGGAAGCTATCAGACAATATTCAGGAGTTTGATATTACTAATAAGACACAGAGTCATATAGATATTGAAAAAGATGCTAAAAATATGACAGAGAGAAGTAAACAAGCTTTTAGAGAGCAAAGATATTACTCCTCTGCTTCTTATTGTTATGGAGCTAATGTTAAGTATGGATATTTATTACTGTATCTTCAAAATTTTTCTAATGAAGAGTTTTTGAGTATAGTTTATTCAATGAAAGAAAAACTGCAGAATCTGAGCATTAGTATAGAGAGACAGGAGATAAAGAGTATCACAGATTTGGAAACATATATGGTGGTGAAGGAAAGGATGATAGAGGCTGAAGAATATCTCGATGATAGTATGCTTAATATTAATGATAGTCAGCAATCTTTCTATCAGTTAGCATATGGCACAGAGAGAATTTATTCTGTTTTTTCATGGAGCAAATTCTTTGGAAGCAAAGAGGGAAAGTTTTCGTTTAATATGGAGTTGCTTAAAGAGTCTTGTCTTAGAAAGATATCTGAAAGCGAAGAAAGGTATCAATATTTTAGTTTGTTTTATCCAGGACTGCTTGAGAGCACGAGAAAAGAGATTAACTATGCATATGAAGACATGAATAATGGTGATTATGAGCTTTGCTTGTTTAAGGCAAGCAAGGCAAAGGCATCTGCTAATGTTATTTTGAGTGTTATGGGTATGAATGAGGATCAGATAAGGGATGCATTGGAGATTAAGCTAGGGGTTATTAAGAATAATATAGCGAAATCAACTGAAGAGATGTTTCCTATATTGGGTTATTCATATTATGAATATGCTGAGTCCCTTAAGGATTCAGATATGTATTCTGCTTTATTGTATAGTGAGTATGCATTAGAACTGAGTAATCTTGGCATATATTTCAAGGAGAGAAAGAATGTTTATTCTTTAGATATCCTTAAGATTTCACAGATTGATACAAAAGTATTGTATGCATTGTTGTTTGGGCTTTGCTTTGGATTCTTATTTGCTTATACTGTGAGATTAAGAAGAAGGAAGATTAAAGGAAAGAAAATTGAGATAAAGATACGTTAAAGAATTCTTAATAAACTTAGAAATGGAGTATAAAACCCTAGCAAGCACTTCCGAAGAAGCACTTGCTGGGGAAAAAGAGGTGATAATGAAACTAATATCAAAAAATTAAATGTAAATATTATTTCCCCCAAAATAACTATTATTTACTTTAGAGTGAGTAAGCTTATATATAAATGTTTCTATTTTTAAGCATTTTGGAGTGGTGACAAAATGAGAGGAGATAACATAGTAATATTTAAACTCCAAACCATTATATTAACATATGCTGTGTTCACGATGCCATAAAAAGCCTGTAAAGGCAAGATTTCCTGCTATTGAGCCGCTCTGTGAGAACTGCTTCTGTAAGCAGATAGAGCTTAGAATAAGGAAGGATATTAGGGTTAATAAGGCGTTTAAGAAAGATGATAGAATACTATTCTTAGATAAACTGAGCCAAAAGGTTGTCAAAGGCATAATAAAAGGATTGCCTGTGAAGAGTTTCTATAAGCCAGAGTTTAGTAATGAAAAAGAGAAGGAATTGAAGAGTTTTGTTAAAAATAATAAAGTGAATAAAGTAGTTATTCCATGGACATTGGAGAATGAGGATTGTTCTTTCCTAGAAGAGCTGTTTTTCAATAAGAAAAAGGCTAAAAAGAGTTATGTTAAGCTGTTCAGCAATGTTAGGGAAGATGAAATAAGGCTGTTTGCCAAGTTCAAAAAGACTAAATTTGTTGGAATTAAGATGAATGAGAAATTAAGGAAGTTTCTTGATGATTTAGAGGGTAAGTATGCTGATGTGAAGTTTGGATTGAGGAAGAGTGTGGGGAAATTAGCTGAGAAAAGATGAGATTTGGTTTCTTATGGGTAATTGTGGTTCTTTTTGTTTCATCCTGTTCTTCCAGTATAACAAATAGAACTGTTGTAGAAATACCAAAGGAAACAGGTGAAATAAAAGCTTATTTCTGCCCGGAAGATAACTGCGAGGAGGTTTTGCATCATTTGTTGGATAGCGCCAAAGATTCTATTCACTGCGCTTTGTTTGATTTAAAGCTTGAATCTATTATTGGTATATTGGGTGAGAAGAGTGAAAGTATTGATGTTAAGGTTGTTATTGATAATGTTAATGATAAAGGGCAGGTTAAGGGCAGCTGGGTTAAGAGGGATGATGGTGGACAGTATTCTCATAATAAGTTTTGCATTATTGATAATGGGTTATTGTTTACAGGCTCTTTTAATCCTACGGAGAGAGGTGCTTACAAGAACAATAATAATTTTATTGTGACTAATTCAAGGTTTCTGTCTAAGAATTATGAGGCTGAGTTTGAGGAGTTATGGGATGGAAGGTTTGGAGAAGGTGAAAATGTGGAGTATCCAGTGGTTTTAGTTGGTGGCATAAAGGTTGAGAACTATTTCTGCCCAGAGGATCGTTGTGCTAAGCATATTGTTAATGCTTTGTTGAAGGCTAAGAAAAGTATTTATTTTATGACTTTTAGCTTTACTTCTGAAGAGATTGCTGATGCTATACTTTTTGTTGATGTTGAGGATATTAAGGGTGTTTTTGAGAAGAGTCAAGGGGGTTCTAAGTATTCGCAGTTTGAAAGGTTGAAGGGCTTTGGATTGAATGTTACAAAGGATTCTAATCCTGCGAAGATGCATAATAAAGTGTTTATTATTGATAATGAGATTGTTATTACTGGAAGCATGAATCCATCTGCTTCAGGTGATGAGAAGAATGATGAGAATGTGGTAATTATACATGATAAAGGGATTGCTGAAGAGTTTTTGGAAGAGTTTGAGAAGGTTTGGAATTTTGGTTAAAAAGAGGGATTGATTACTTGTTAGGAGTGAACATAGAAAGATTTAAATACTAGTTCTATGTTAAATGATATAAAGAGGTAAATAAAATGAATATTGGAGAAATGATAAAAAACTATAGAGTTAATAGAAAAATAAGGGAAGCAAAGAGAGCAGTAGCTGAATTTAACGCTTCAATAGAACCTGATGAGAAACTTTCTTATAATCCTATGGAAGAAGCAAGAGAAAGAGAAGAGTTAGAGAACAGGTATAAAGAGTATCTTGATAGGCATTGTGATTATGGATTGGCTAAATAAGATGTATAATCTTAAGTTCTTAGATAGAAAGTATTAAAAAGCCTTATTAATCTACTCTCGACTATGGCAGATAAAAAACCATCAAATGTTGTAGTTAAGATAAAAGATATTGCTACAGGCATGTATAATAAAATTCTTAAGAAAGACCAACCAGAACTTCATATGCCACTAAGGAGTCTTGCTAATGTTAAGTATGAAGAAAATGATGGTTATTTTGAGCTTTTAGGGAAGATGAAGAATAGAACGCTTACTGCTTCTACTGTTAAGACGTTTGCTCAAACTTTAAGGATGATGGCTTTGTCAAAGCAGTTGATTGGGGAGGAGGATATTGCTACAAAGAGAGAGGCTTATTATGTAAGTAAGAACTGGAAGGAAGCTAAGTTTCTAAGCCAGCCGGATTCTGATACTGTGATGGATGATTTTGAAGCTATGATGATGGTTAATAGGGAACAGATAGGGTTTATTCCTGAAGAGAAGGGAGGAGATATCGCAGGAAAGCTGATTGTTATAGATAAGGATAGGGATTCTGGAGAGGAGCTTAGGATTGATTGCACCAAGTTTGGTTCAGGAGCTTATTCTATTCCAATATCTGTTGAAGAGCTGAAGTTTGAGACTGATGCTAAGTTTATTCTTGCTATTGAGACTGCTGGTATGTTTCAGAGACTGGTTAAGCATAATTATTGGAAGAAGGCTAATTGCATTCTTATATCTCTTGGAGGAGTTCCTACAAGGGCGTGCAGGAGATTTATCAGAAGGCTGAGTGATGATAAGAAACTGCCTGTTTATGTGTTTACTGATGGTGATCCTTATGGGCATATGAATATTTACAGAACATTGAAAGTTGGCTCAGGGAATGCTGCGCATATTAACCAGTATTTCTGTGTTCCTAATGCAAAGTTTATAGGGGTTACCCCTCAGGATATTATTGATTATAAGCTGCCAACACATCCTTTAAAGGAAGTGGATGTAAAACGTATTAAGGATGGGTTAAAGAATGATCCTTTTATTTTGCATCATAGGGAATGGCAAAAAGCTTTGAAACAGATGGCGCAGATGAAGGTTAGAGCAGAGCAGCAGGCGTTGGCTAAGTGGGGTCTGAATTATGTTATTAGCAAGTATCTGCCTAATAAGATGAAGAATCCTAAGAGTTGGTTGCCATAATTATTTCTTATATCTAAGAAAGATTTAAATAATTTGTAGGATTTCTGGTTTATATGAGAATAACTAAGTTTTTTCGTGATTATAGAGAATGTCGTAGGACTGAAAAAGAGATTGAATCACTTATGCAAAGAATGTGTTATCCTGGAGGATATAAGACAACAGAAGAAGATGATAATATAATTAGTGAAATTTATGAGCTCATAGATAAAGCAAAGGAGCTTAATAAGACTATTTCTGCTGGAGTTTTGGGTTATATACCTACTAAGCGGCTGTATGAAGGAACGATGCGCTTAGAACAACAACTGGGAGATAATTGGCTTTTGGTATATGTTCCTGTAGAAGAGGAATCTGTGAGTGATAAAGTGTTGCAAAGTAGCGATTAAGGAGTTTAATTAAAAGCTGAATGCTATAATTTTTTCTTCGAAACTTTTATATACTCTATTAATTTCTTTGTTCTTGGTGATTATTATGGCAGTTGTTGGATTTAACTTTATTAAGATAAATGCGGAAAGGAAGCCTGTTATTAAAGGTGAGATTAAGATTAATAATAATGTGAGCGTTAAAGATGTTGAAACGCATGAAATTCATTTAGGCAAGACAAAACAGGAAGGACTTAAGGTTTCATTTGAGTTTACTTCAAAGTATGAGCCAAGTGTAGGAGAAATTAAGCTGCTTGGAGAAGTGATTTTCCTTGAAGAGAGTAGAAAGATTAAGGAGATTCATGATGCCTGGAAGAAGGATAAGAAGCTGCCTAAAGAGATTTTGACAAGCATATTAAATAATGTATTAGGCAGATGCAATATACAAGCAATGGTTCTAAGCAGAGATGTTAACCTGCCTCCACCATTACCTTTGCCTAAGGTTCAAAGCAAATAAAAAAGAGAGTATAGAATGAACTAATATGAATAAGAACCATATTATATTATTTCTTATATTTTTATTAACTCTTTCCGCAAGGCTTTATTTTTCTTTTCAGACGCCTTATTTTAATATTGAAGGATATGAAACCATAAGGCATGTGGAATATATAGGGCAGAATGGGGTGCCTTTGTTTAATGATATGCTTAGCTATGGAGGGAGAACGCTTTTTTTTCCGCCGTTGTATTATTATGTTTTAGCGCTTTTTAACTTATTTTTACCAGTACAATTTGTACTTAAGGTACTGCCGAATGTGTTTATGGCTTCATTGGCGTTCGTAATATATATTATTTCTAACCATATTACTAAAAATAAGAAGGTTGCATTGTTTACAGCTTTCCTTTCAGGGTTTATTCCTGCTTTTTTTCATGATACTATTAATGATGTGTCTGTGTATGCGCTTGTTGTGCCGTTAACAGCTTTGTTGATTTTTTGCTTTATGAAGATTGAGGAGGATAAGAAGTATGTTTCTTTTTTTATAGTGCTTATTTTGGTGTTAAGGCTTATTCATCCATCAGTTATTGTGCTGAGCGGCGCACTTCTGGTTTTTTTGGTGTTGATTAAGTTGATAGGACTAAAACAGAGCAAGATAGAGCTTGAATTGATATTGTTTTCCACGTTCCTTATTTTATGGTCATTGTTTATAACGTTTAGGAGGGCTTTTCTGGCTCATGGATATTATGTGATATGGCAAAATATTCCTGCCGAATTGTTGAACCGATTTTTTAGTGAGATTACGATTCTTGAAGCTATTTATAAGGTAGGCATAATTCCGTTAATATTTGGATTGTTTATTATTTATAAATATATTTTTATTGAGAAAAACAGAGATATTTATTTGCTGATTTCTTTTGCTTTCCTGATTGGAATACTTTTGATGTTAAGATTGATTGAACTGAATGTAGGGCTTATGTTTCTTAGTGTTATTTTTGTGCTGTTGTTTCCGCAGGCGTTTAAGATGCTGTTAGGGCATTGGGGAAAGACACATTTTCATAAATATAGGTATGTGCTGATTGGAGGGATAAGCATTGTTTTTGTTCTTACTTCTATTATTCCTTCAGTAACGTATGCTAATGAGAGTTTAGAGGAAGCTGTAAAGCCTGAGGAAGTTAGAGCATTAAGGTGGCTTGAAGATAATTCTGGTGAAGATGATACTATTCTTTCTACTTTAGAGGAAGGTGTGCTGGTAACAGCTATAGCACATAGGAAGAATATGGGAGATTCTAACTTTTTGTTGATAGAGGATGCTGATATTAGGCTGAAGGATATAATGACTATTTATACTACTCCTTTACAGACTGAGGCTATAAGATTGCTGGATAAGTATGATGTGAAGTATATTTATTTCTCCGAGAGGGCGAAAGAGGAATTTGGCGTTTACAAATTAAGTTATGTTGATGATAAGTGCTTTGAGAAGGTTTATGAAGATAGCGTGGAGATTTATAAATCTCTTTGTGTGCTTCAAGGTAGATAGGCTTCATCCAAAAACTCGCATAGCTCGGGTTGCCATAAGGCTCGCTTTCAGCTTCTTAGAATAGATGAGCTGGGTTCCCCGTAAGGGACAACCCCCTTCCAGCTTTGATATTAGTATTAATAAAGCTCACATAATTGATGGCAACCTTCTCTTTGGATGAAGCCTTCATTATAGATAATTTTATATATGTTTAAGAGCAGGTGAGAGTTCTATGAGCAAGAATTATGATTTACCAAGTCCAGTTGCTACGATTAAACTGGATGGGATTTTTGATTTTAAGGAATTGTATAATCTTATGCATGACTGGCTTGTTGATAGAGGGTATTTCTTTGAGGAAACATTGTATAAGCATAAAGTGCCTTCTCCTGCAGGAGCTGAGCAGACTATAGAATGGAGCGGATGGAAGAAAGTTAATGAGTATATTAAATATTGGATAGAGGTTCATATTAAGATTAGAGATATGAAGCAGCTTGAGGTTGTTAAGGAAGGGGAGAAAAAGATTCTTACAAAGGGAAGGCTGCAGATAGATTTTGATTGCCATGTTGAGGCTGATTATGCTAACAGATTTAATGGAAGCAAGTTCTTACAGAAGTTACAAGATATTTATTTGAATTATATTATAAATAAAGATTTGGATTTTATTTATACTGATCAGTTATGGTATGTTGTTTATAAGCTGCAGAGAGTTACTAAGGAGTTTCTAGATTTTGATACAAAGGGAAATGCTTTTTATGATGCATGGTAAAACAAAAATCTTCGATTTTTATTTCACTCCTCCCCACTACCGCACAACTTCTCGAGTGTCCCACCCCTAACAAATGGGGCTGCACTCAAACAACTAAATAGAATGTGCATGCTGTAAATAGATTCCCATCAAGGGTATGTTGCACTCGTAGAACTGATA
>JASMCJ010000011.1 GCA_030753365.1 Candidatus Woesearchaeota archaeon | reverse complement strand
ATGAGTATAATCCACCCCAGTATCAATCACACAAACTGTTTCTCCTTTTCCAGTTATGTTTGTGTCATTATACACATAACCCCATGTGTTGGATGCGTTTACCATTGGAACGCTTACATCAAGAAACAATTCCTTCTTTCCATTGATAATAACTGACTTTACATTAGGATTTTTTCTTAATTTTTCCAACCCTTCTTGTGTAATTTCTCCAGAGAAACTATTTATTGTAGAATATTTGTGTTTCAACATAATGTCATATTCTTCAGAATTTAAGCTTTTTATTCCCTTTTTTGTTTGTTGTTCAAAAGACTTTACTTCCAATGAATCCAAAACCCTTTCCTGCTGTTCTTTTATTTTTGATTTTCTCTGTTCAAATACACTGCTTATCCCCTTACTAGCTTCAGATAAATCAACATCTTTTAACACAACTATCACAGAAACAGAGGCCTTATCATTCAATTTTTCTTCAACAGAAGAATCTATTTCAGCAGCATAAGCTATGTTGATAAAGAACAATATTAAAATCAATAAAGCACTCCTCTTTTGCATAATATAATATTAGAAAAGAGTTTCTTATTAAAGTTTTGGTTAATGGGTAGCTACAAACATTAGTAAGCCTAGATTATCAGCAAAACAATAGAAAAGACACATTATTAATTATTTAAACCAAACACTAAATCACGCTTCTACTTTCATAGGCTTTCCATGTTCAGCTCCAGAAAGTAATTTATCAGTCTCTAACTTTGTGATAATCTTATCCATTTTAATTAATTCTTTAACCCATAGATTCTCCACGTTCAATCTAAACAGTTTTGCATTGCCTATCTTCCTTGTAAATGTTACAATATCTTTTTCAATTAGCTGAAGCCATATTTCGGAGAAAGCTGTCCAGCCAACCCCTGAATTCTTAGCTATTTCAGTCATACTGTAGTCCATATCCCTACCTAAGATTAGAAAATCTAACACTCTTATCAATGGATAGTCCCCAAAGTATTCTATGAATACAGATTTTTCATTTGTTTTTTCTTCTGTCATCTTATCTTACAACTATATATCTATATATACATATACATCTAGAGGTATTATTTAAACATTTCTATTTTAATAACCATAGTTCATAAAACGAAAACTATAAATATAACAACTCCTTTTTGGAGATTATGGATGAAAAGCTAATTATTAAAAAGTTCATTATTAGAAAATTATATAGAAAAAGAATGTGGTTACATAAACATACAAATATTAATAACCTTCCTAAAGGATTATCAAATGAATTAAGAATATCTAAACACACTAAGAAAGCAGTAGAAGAGCTTCTTAAAGAACATATACTTTTATCAAAGCCAACTCATTATGGATTAGAAGTTAGCTTAAATCCTAAAAAGATTAAAGATATTGAGGAATTAATAGATTAATTTAATGGTAAACTTTATAAATGGAACTGATATCCTATGATACAAGTAATACTCGATACAAACTTCCTTATGGCTGTGAGCCAGTTCAGGATAGATATATTCGCTGAGATCCAAAGAATCTGCGATTTCAGGTATAAATTATACATTATAGATAAGACCTTAGATGAACTTAAAGGACTTATTGAGCAGAATAAAGGCAAAGATGGCAGAGCAGCAAAGCTTGCATTGTCATTGATAAAACAGAAGCATATAAGCATCATCAAAACAGATAAAGACAGGATTGTTGATGACTTAATCATGAACATAGTTAATAAGGAACACATTGTCGCAACGCAAGATAAAGAGCTTAAATCAAGATTAAAGCAAAAGAACATAGGAATAATATCAATAAGACAAAAAAGATATCTTAAACTTGAATAAAATGTTTTACAAATTAACAATAAAAGACCATATAAGAGTATCACCTACTCTGTTTGATTTACCAGTAGAAGAGGCTATACTACAGGTTGTTAATAAGAAATATGAAGGGTTTATATCTATGGAAACTGGCATAGCTGTTACTGTAACAAATATAAACGAGATAGGTAAAGGTGTTATCATTCCAGGAGACGGCGCCTCTTATTATGATACAACTTTTGAGCTTATATCATTCAAGCCAGAGCAACAGGAAATTATAACTGGCAAGATAAGAGATATTACTGATTTTGGCGCGTTTATCACTATGGGACCAATCGATGGAATGATTCATATTTCACAGACCATGGATGACTTTGTTTCCTTTGGCAAGGATAAGGTCTTGGCCGGCAAGGAAAGCAAGAGATCACTGAAAGTTAACGATTTATGCAAAGCAAGAATCATTGCTGTTTCTTTCAAGGATGTTGCCAACCCTAAGTTAGGATTGACAATGCGACAGCCTTTCTTAGGCAGATTAGATTGGATTGAAGAAGAAACAACTAAGAAGAAGAAAGCGCCTGCTAAAACCAGCGCTAAGGAAACCAAAGAGACTAAAAGTAAAAAAACTAAGGCTAAAAAATGAAAAAAGTATGCAAAAGCTGTAAACTATTTGTAGATGGCAACAACTGCCCCGTTTGTAAGGGTAACCAATTTAGTACAAACTGGCAGGGCAGGATTTTCATTGCTGATGCTAACAAGTCAATGATTGCGCAGAAGATGGAGATCACAGTCAAAGGCGAGTACGCTATCAAGGTAAGATAGATAACATAGACTCTAATCAAAATAAATCTTAATAAAAATGAACTTAGAAATCAAATCAAAGACTGAAAACCCTTTGCTTCACAGGATTGAAGTTAGAGCTGAACTAAATTTTACAGGTAGCACTCCATCTAAAGAAGCTGTTAAAAAACAGATTGCTGAGAAGACTGCTTCAAAGCCAGAGCTTACTATTATAAAAGAAATAAAAACAGCATTTGGCCTTGAGAAAGCAAGTGTTTTGGCTTATGTTTACAAAGACGAAGAAAACATGAAAAAGATTGAGCCAAAGGAAGGCAAAAAGAAGAAAGGAGAAGGTAAGAAACCTAAGGAAGAGAAGAAAGAACCAGAAAAGCCAGCAGAAGCAAAGGGAGACGCTAAGAAGGAGGAAACTCCTAAAAAAGAAGCAAAACCTGAAGCTAAAGATGATAACAAAGAGGAAGCTAAGAAATAATTAGAAGATGGCAAAGAAAGCAAAAGGCAAGCCCCATAAACAAAACAAGAAAGGGGAAATGTATGATGCATCAGGCAGTGAGTTAAAGAGAAAGAACAAGTCCTGCCCTAAGTGCGGTGAAGGAGTCTTCCTTGCAAAGCATAATGACAGGGAAAGCTGTGGCAAGTGCGGTTACACTAATTTTCTGGGAAAGAAAGAATAAATATTAGTTACTAAGAATAATTTATCATACATTCTAAACTAAAGAATTAATGGTTTTTTCTATCTATCAAATTACTTTCTGCCTGGAACACCAACAAATCCTCATTAGTAAGCTTCTCCCCATTTTTCATTTTATTCTGTACAATCTCTTCTTTGCTTTTGAGCTGCTCTTTGATTATTTCTTCTTTCTTTTTCTTCTTACCTTTAAAATTTTCTCGATATTTATTATTTAATCCATTCATTATGCCAAGCTTCTCTTTCAATGCTGCATTCACTGTTGTGTATTTCATTTTCAGCTTAAAGAACTTCTGCAGCCATTCACTCTTTTTCTTCTTGAGTTCATCAATCCCTTTTATGATGGTTATGAACTCTTCATGCTTATTCTGCGCAGTTAATGCTCTACTTTGTATCTTTTGGTGAACATCATTTGAGCCATCTTTTAATATGTTTAAATCCTTAGAATTATCACTTATCTCTTTGCTAAGATTATATAAGGTACTTACTTTACCGCTTTTCTTCTTGAGATCTTTTATCTTTTTCATTAATTCCTTTTCTTTTTCAAAGGACATGACTTCTGTTTCTATTTTATACTCCATATCTCCTATAGTTTCTTTTATTCTGGTAGGATCACTTATTCCATGCTTTTCTATCAACGCTTTTTGAGATTCTCTTACTTCTTTAATCTTGAGAACATTCTGCCTGAACTCTGTGTTCAGCACTTTTCTTAGTTCTTTATCATCTTTAATCTGAGAAATAAGAGAATCTCTTCCTGCTTTCAAAAGCCGAATTTTCTTTATAGCTTCATCAATGTCATTATCATACTTCTCTTTATTTTCAAAGGCTGCTTCTTTCTCTTCATCAACAAGGGTTAGCTCTCTTCCTAAATCTACTATTTCCTTCCTGACTTTACCTAATTCCTTAGTTAACTCAGTTTCCTCTTCCCTTGAAAGCATTTTAAGCCATTACTCTTAGCCGAATAAACTAGACAATCCTTCAGCTGCTTTTTCTTCTGATTTTTCATCTTCAGCAGGTTTTTCTTTTTTCTTTCCTTCTTCCTTTTTCCCATCGCTTTTAGCCTCTCCTGCTGGAGCTGCCTGAGCAACTGGAACTGATGCTTTCTGTACAGCTTCGTCTATGTTAACTCCTTCAAGTGATGCTATTAAAGCTTTCACTCTACCATCATCTGGAGCAACGCCTGCTGCTTCAAGCACCTTCTTTACGGAAGGCTCATCTACCTTTTTACCTGCTTTGTGTAAAAGCAATGCTGCGTGTATGTATTCCATTGTTAATTCCTCCTATTCAATCATATTTTTTTTAAATTAATTGTAAGTATAATTTTTATTCCCTCAAAGTGCCTTTCTTCTTAAGCTTTTCAAAAAGTTCTTCAGCTTTAGCCTGCTCTTCATCCTTTTTATCTTCAGCTTTTTTATTTTTAGCTGCTAAATCATCTGCTTTAGGAATTTCTCCAGGTTTTAACTGCTGTTCTTCTTTTTCTTTAATTTCACCTTCTTTTTTCTTTTCCTCTTTCCTGACTTTTTCCTGAGTTTCTATTTCATTAACTATGAATTCAGCGCTTTTTTTCTTATCTTCTCCGCTTTCATGATCTTTCACATTCTGAACCATCTTATCAACTTCCCTATCAACCTTATCCATTACACGAGGTTTCTGCTCATTTGGTTTAGGTTCTTCAATAGGTTTTTCTTCCTGTTTAGACTCTTCCTTTTTATCTTCAGAAGGCTTATGCTCTTCTTTGGACATTTCTTCTGCAAGCTCTTCAACAGGCTCTTTCTCTTTAGGCTGTTCTTTTTCCTTAGGTTCTTCAGCTTTGGCTTTCTCAACTGGTTTTTCTTCAGGCTTCTCTTCAGCTTTAACTTCTTCTACAGGAGCTACCTCTTCTTTAGGCTTCTCTGCTTCAGTTGGCTTTTCCTCTTTCTGTTTTTCTTCAACAGGAGCCTTTTCTTCTACTGGAGCTGCTTCTTCCTTAGGCTTCTCTTCAACTGGCTTTTCTTCTACCTTTTTCTCAGGCACTTCCACGCCTGCTGCATCTTTCAAGCCAAGAGATTCTCTTTCAGCAGCTTCCAATGAATCGCTTACTGTTTCACTTGTAAGTATATTGCATTCCTTTGCTATAGCTTTAGCAGCAAGACCTGCCTTGCCAACCAATAATTCAATTGTATCTTTTGTAGGATAACCAATTTCTACTGCAAGGTTCAATGCTGATGCACCTGCCTCACAAAGATTGCTCATGAATTTCTCTTCATCTATATCAAGCACATCTCTTAAGAATATTGTTCCTTTTTCATAAACTGCTGTAAGGTTAAGCCCAACTTCCATTGGCTTTTCTCCCAGCTTTGCAAGAACATTAGCCATTTCTTCAGTAATAACTTCACCGCCTTTCACAAGCGTGCATTCCTCTTTCACTGCAACTTTTCCATCTTCAACACCAACTTTAAGGCCAACTGAGCTTAGCTCACTGATAACTGGTCCTGGAGCAAACTGTGTTGCGCCTGGCTTGATGATTATATCTTTAGGAGCTTTCTGTCCTGCTTTTGCAGGAGCGCTGCTCTTGTTCTTTGACAATATCTTAAAAAGTTTGAACGGGTTTTCTTCTGTAAACACTAACGCTGGCATGCCATCAAAATGTTCTATCAAAGCTTCAACATTCTTTTTAGATTCTTTTGATTGTTCAATAGCCAGTTTCATAAGCTTCTTTCTGCTCATCCTTAGTGCTATTGTTCCTCTTATCTGTCCCCTTATATTCTGCAGCTGCTGAGCTGGCAGGCTCTCAAGGTTTGCAACTGCAATTACAGGATATTTAGCAATATCATCAACATAACACTTTACAATTTCCTTCTTATATTCTGCAACATGCGCCATTTTAATTTATTTCTTCTGTTTTTCTTTTTCTTTCTCTATCTTGATAGGATGTCCCATTGTAAGCTTAAGGCATACATTCTTAACATTCTGCTTATCATTTGGAAGGTGTGATACCACACCATTGTATATTGTCATTAGATTATCATAAATCTTTTCCACATCATCATCTTCTTTGCCAAGTTTGCATAATACATGAGAACTTGCTCTGATTGTAATCCTCAACGTCTTCTGCAGCTTTTCATATAAAGGTTTCATATCAGCAGTAGGCGGCAGAACACACCCTAATTTAGGGTTTGGCATCTTTCCTTTTGGCCCAAGAACTTTACCAAAGTGCATAGCAATCTTTGGCATGATTGTAGCTATTGCAACAAAATATTCATGATCTTTTGCAAGCTTTCTCATTAAAGCCTTATCCTTAGAAGTTCTCTCAAAGTCTGATTCTTTTATAACAGCATCATAGACATCTTTTGCTTTTGCTTCTAATTCATCAGGTACAAGCGCGCAGACTTTACTCTTCTGACCTCTACCTTCATGTAATGTTATAAAGAATTCTTTTTGATGCTCAGGCTTTTTAAGGTCAAGCCCTTTAAGATTGATTAGCAAATCAACTGACTGCTTAAAGTTTCGCTTCTTGCTGTCTTTCTTAGCCTTCTCTAAAGTGTCTAGTATTAGTTTCTTATCCATTTTAATGCCCTCCTACTCACATATAGTAGAGTAGTCTACGGGTTATATACCCTAGAAATGCGAAATGGTTTATAAATGTTAGGGTTTCTAGTTATTATGATACCCAGAAACAACAAAATAATCAACAAAATGCTTAATCATATCTTTTTCTATGTTAACACCAAAATAAGAATAGAAAAATCCCTGAATAAGCGTATCTTGAACTTGAGAACTGAAATGTATTATATCTAAATAGACAAAATTAAGCATATCTTTCTTCTCCAACTGCTCACAACTGCAAACGAAGTTCTCAATACATGTCTTAGCCATTTCTGGAAGCTCGACATCCTTAAGCCAATCTTCAAGCCGTGTCATTATTTCTTCCATAGATTCATATAAAATAAGGCATTTGTTAAAAGCCTTTTGTTCTATACCACAACAACCTTTAAAAACCATACAGTAACTCCAAATATACAATGAAATTATCTGTATTAGGTGGAGGCAGATGGGGCACCACTCTTGCTGTTCTCTATGGTAATAAGTATCTAAATGATGATAATGTTGATATAAACCTTTGGATACGCCCAGAGAGCAGAGCATATAAAGGCTCTTTAGCAGAATATGTAAGCAAGCACAGACATCTTCCCAAGAAAGGCTTCCTTCATGTTGAAGTTCCAGAAAATGTTTCTGTTTCTGAGAGCCTTGAGGATGTTGTTAACGGTTCTGATATAGTTGTCTCAACTATACCTTCTCAATATCTGATGGACTATCTGTTAAGGCTTAGAGAGCTTGATTTTAAGCAGTTTGTAAACGCTTCAAAAGGAGTCATAGACGATAAGCCCATCTCATATGCTTTTGAAGAGGTTATGCCAGACAAGCCCTATGCAGTATTATCAGGACCGAACATTGCTAGGGAGGTTGCCTCAAACTTTGACAAAAGCCTTATAAAAAGAGCAAGGGATCTGCTCAACAAAAGCACTGAAACACAGCCCGCATGCTCAGTGATTGCCTTTGATTCAGACAAAGTAAATTCAGGTCTTTTTTCCAAGCTGGAATGCAAACCTTACCTACTCTTACATAGAAGCGATGATGTTAAATCTGTTGAATACTGTGGAATTCTTAAACAAGTCTATGCCATGGCACTTGGAGCTTGCATTGGACTTGGCTTTAAAGGTAATGCAGTTGCAAACTTTTTCTATGCTTGCGGAAGAGATACCAAAAGGATCCTCAAATATCTAAAGATGAATCCAGCAACATACGATAACACTCCTGCAGGATACCCTGACCTTGAAGTTACCTACAAGTTTGGAAGAAACGGAAGATTTGGAAGGCTTATGGCAAGGCATAGCTTGAAAGCTGCTAAGAGAAAGATGAAACATGACTGCATTGAAGGTTTGAGAGTAGTTAAGTCAATGTATGATCTAACAACACAATCAAGGCTTCATCTTCCCATACTGGAAGAACTGTATGCAGTAGTCTATGAAGGAAAAAAACTAAAAGAAGCAAAAAAAGATTTAGTCTTTTATCAAAAATCATACAGGATCAGAAACTTCCTCCGCAAAAAGAGTCATATCATCCCAGCAAGATAGTAAGCAGCTCCAGAGCTCAAAAGACCTAACAAAACACCTTTAATTATTGCACTTTTCTTAGCTTTAAGATAATATGATGATATTACTACTACAACCCAAAGTATAAACGCAAACACTGTAAACAAAGTATCTTTATAGAACAATGAACTAAACATCCATAACACAAAGCATCTTGCAATGTGCATATTAGATTTCTTCACTATAAAAGAAAATCCTACTAACACAGCCAATGCTATCAACAATTGATAAACAAAGATATTATATTTCCCTATGACTGCTCTTATAATCAGAATAAAATAGAAAGGTATTGAGCCTAATGCAATAGAATCTCTTGCAATCTCTTTTATCCATTTATTACTCTTCATTAATCTTATTATAAATCTTAGAATATAAAAGTTTTTCCTTATCTACTATTAACCTTCCATAAACTTTCTCATCATTGGATGCATGTCCATCATATGCTGCTGAGCAATTTCTTCATATAGTTTATAGATTATCATCACTGAAAGTAATATTCCTGTTCCAGAGCTAAGAGCTCCAGATAAATCCGCAAGCGCTGCTAACAATCCAACTGTCAGCGCTCCCATTATAGCTAATGGCCAGATATACCTGTTAAGTAATCTTTCAAGTATTCTTTCATCCCTTCTAAACCCTGGTATTTGCAGCCCAGAATTCAACATCTGTTTTGCCTGGCTTCTTGCATCCATGCCAGCTGTTTGAACCCAAAATATTGAGAACATCATAGCTCCTAACATCATTACCAGTATATAGACTGCTGAATGCCCTAAGTCTGACCATAAGAAACTGCCTTTGATTATCCTGCCAACAAGATCAGGTGAATACAGCCAGCTCACAATGCCTGAGACTGGTGTGTTACCTACAAATCTTCCCAAGAAGGGATGCCCCCAGTTCTGCAATAATCTCGCCCATAACTGTATGTTTGCCATTAACGCTGCTACTAATATAACTGGAATGTTTGATGTATAGATAAAGCTTAACGGCCATCTAACTCCATGCCCTCTTACTCTACCGAATGATAATGGTATTTCCACTTTCATTGCCTGTGCATATACTGCTATTGCAAACACTAATGCTGTTGCTATTACTCCTGCTAACATTAAGCCAGCTGTTCTTGGATCTCCTGCTGCCAAAGACTGGAATAATGCAGGTATTGCACCTGTTGCAATACTTGGATTTGCAGGTGAAGGTAAAGGTGAAAACGCTCTTATGAATATTTGCTCAGACACCCCTGCTACTATAAATAATGATATTCCAGAGCCAAAGCCCCATTTGGAGATTATTTCATCCATGAAGAGTATTAGCATGCCCCCTAAAAACAATTGAAATATTAACAATAACTGAAACTGAAAGTAAAGCGGTGTGCCTGCAAACTGAGACGCTGGAGCTAACCCTCCCATGAATACATAGATTGCAGCTTCAAAGATTATGAAAAATATAGCAAGCAATTTCTGTATTCCCTGAAAGTTCTGTTTACCTTCATGCGAGTTTAAGTCAAACTTTACTATTCCTGAGCCATTTAACAGCTGCAGCACGATTGATGCTGTTACTATTGGCCCAATTCCTAAAGATATTATTGAACCGAACTTAGCTCCTAAGATTATAGATAAATATTCAAATTGCTGTAATGCATTAGGCCCTAACCCAAATAAAGGTATCATGCCCAGAATAAAGAATAATACTAATACGAGAATTGTCCATTTAATCTTTTCCTTGAAAGAGAGCCTTTTCTGTGTTGGAGATGCAACTTCCGGAAGATTTAGTATAAGTTTCTTAAAAAAGCTCATTTTTTAGGCACAAACTATTTTTTAGGCTCAGTTTCAGCTTTCACAGGCTCTTTCTCTTTTTGAGCGCTTGCTTCAGGCTTTAGCTTAGCTTCATCAGGTTTCTTAGGATTATTAATAGGTTTCTCCTTCTTAGGCTCTACCACAACTTTCCCGCCTGCTGCTTCAACTTTGCTTACAGCTTTTGTTGATGCAGTTCTAACAATAATATTATATTTTCTTGTGGCTTTTCCTTTTCCAAGCAGCTTGTTATACTTCAGCTTGCCAAGATCAATCTCAAAAAGCCCTGATTTATCTACAATATTCTTTAACGCAACCAATTTTTCAAACTGTAGCTCAATATTAGAAATATTTATACTTTTAACTGCTCTTTCAAGTCCTGGTCTTTTGAAGTTATGCCTTCCAAAGTATTTACTATCTTTCCAAATGCTAGGTTTCTTAACGTCTCCTCTCTTACCTGTACCAGCATTTCCTCTTCCGCCTCTGCTACCAGCGCCTCTATGCTTCTTTTTAGCGCCCCAGCCATGAGTATGATAACCTCTCTGCCTTATATTCTTTTTACGTCTGTTGATTGTCATTTCCTTGCACCTTGTAATCAAAGCATCTTTTTTATTAGTTCTTTAATCTTCTCTTTCCTGTTGCCTAACACTCCACCTTTAGAAAATGGTGTTTTAATCCCTTTTTTCTCAAATCCACCTCTTGGCGGGCTTAGCCTGAAATATTTCTTATACTTTTTATTATTAGAAACAAAATACTTATTTTTGTAATTTATTTTATTCTTGCTATCAGCTTCTCTTCCCTTATACTCTTCACTTTTCTTCTCTACTAGCAATTTATAAGTTTCATCATCTATTTCTCCCCATGTGATATAATCTTTAGCTTTCTTTACCATACCAATTATAGCTGGTATGTTAGGAAGCACAACACAATAGTTCTTCCTGTAAAGCCTAAGCATATCAAGAGTATCATTGATGTCTCCTCTTAAGTTGATTAATCCTCTTATTCTTATGACTGCTATGTTCTTTGCAATACTTTTACCTGTTTCTGCTTCAACCTTTTTTTCAACCGGCTTTTCAGCTTTCTCTTCAGGTTTCTTTTCCATTGTTGATTTTTCTGTCTCGTTTTCCATTTTTCTATGATTCTGATTTCATACTTCCTTCAATTATTCCTAATTTTTCTACATCATCTGGCTTAATCTTAACAATCATCAACTGTTTCAGTGCCTTAAAACAAGCCTTAATTAGGTTTGTACTTGTTGCAGTTTTGCCTATTACATTTGACCATACATCTTTTATGCCTGCAAGGGCTAACATTTTCTTGCATTCTCCATTTATACAAAGTCCTGTCCCCTTAGGAGCAGGTATTAATGTGATTATTACTGAACCGCACTTGCCTTGTACTTTGAAAGGTATGCTATGAGCTGTTTTGCAGCCGCATTCCCAACTGCCGCATCCTCTTCTTACTTTGATAAGACTAAGCTTGGCATTTCTCATTGCTTTTTCTCTGGCAGGTACAGTTTCCTTACTTTTCCCATATCCTATACCAATATATCCATTTTTATTCCCCATAGCTGCAGTAGTTGCAAACTTAGGCTTGTTTCCTTCCCTAGTTTTCTTTTGTGTCTGCTTGAAAACTCTTCTCTGGCCTCCTCCAAATTTTCCCTTTGACTGGCCTACTAAAAGCAACTCAATTTCTGCATCAGGAAAGAAACAATCAACTATTTCCGGCTCTATATACTTAATACCATTGTCAAGTATTTCATCAATATCTTTTATGTCCCCTTTTTTAACCTGTTCACCTAGTGACGTTCTTGGCTTCCAACCCTCTTTATCAAAAGCCACAGGCTTGCCACGGTCCCTACCATATGAAGATTTCCTTTTATTAGAATCATTTCTCCTGTGTCCAGTTGGTCCGCTTCCCCCTTTTATTTCAGGAGATTTATCTTTATTATCTTCTGTTTTCACAGTTTCTTCTTTTACTTGTTCCTCGTCTTTCTTGTCTTCAGTCATTTTGATTTTAACCTAATATTTTTTTCTTAACACTTTCAAATAAATCTTTATGTTCCCCTATAATAAGCTCCTCTGAAGGAAATATCTCCTCTGAATGAGGCACAGATATTCCTGCATCCACTACGCCCTTAAGCGCTGCATAAACTTTTGATTTCTTAATATTAGGATAACCTCCTTTATCAAGTACCATCTCATTTAGTTTTTTATCTTTCGCCTTTTTTCCCAGCAAACATCCAGTAAGATATGCAACTGCCCTGTTTCCTCTACTTTTGTCCCAGCCATATTCTTTCTGCAATTGTTTTGATGAAGCTGATACCAGAACCTTATCTCCTTCAGGATTGTATTCCACCGCTTGAAGGCTTATGTTTTTAAGTGACATTCTTACTACTAATCTTAACTTATGAGAGGATAATAACCTTAATCTGGTTTTATAATTAGTTTTTCCTTCTCTTTTCCTCTTGTATTCCACGTTATATGTCTTACTGTTTATCTTTTTCATTTGTAATTACTCATTCATTAGTTGATATTTTTTTCTCCAAAAGATTTTGTTCTCCAATGTAAAGCTTTACGTGTCTCTTGTTTCTGAAAAATCCGCTTTTGATTTTCAAGTAAAGCATCCTGTATGATTTAGTACTTATACGATTTCTGAGTTTCAGTTCCTTAATAAGTTCTCTTTGCGCTCTTACAAGGTTTATCCACCGTCTCTTCTTTCCCATTCTAAGGTTTTTTGTCCCTTTCCTTGAACCATAACCTCTCTGCCTTCCTTTTCTTTTCTGCTCTTTATTCTTCCTTATTCTTGATTTTGATATGCTTGTTACAGCTTTTCGCTTGATAGCTTTCTCTTTGATAAGGCTCCTTACATCTACTTTAGTAATTGCTTTCTTGATATCTTCCATCCTAAGCGAATCAAGTTTTATCCTTTTCGGGGAACACTTAAGTATTTGCGCTGCAAGTCTTTTTTGAATTATTTTTGCCATTTGTATTACCTTATATCAATATTCTACTCCTTCTTTGTCAACAGCTTATCTTTTTCCTTTTTCTGCTCTTCTTCCTCTTTCTTGACTTTTTCAGCAAGTTCATCAGCTGTCTTTTCTTTCTTATTATCTTTTTCTGCTTCCTTCTTATCTTTCTCTTTTTTCTTCTCAATCTTTTGCTTTTCTTTTTCTTTCTGCTCTTTCAGCCGTTTTTGCTTGTTTTCTTTTCTTGCTTTCAGCTGTTTCTCAATTTTAGCAAGGAAAGCAGGAACATCTTTCATATTTGATATTGTAAGCGCCATATCTTTTGCTTTTTTAAGCAGTTCAATCTTATTTCTTAATCCTACACTTTTTTTTATAATAACACTTTCTGTATCTTTATCGATTTTTTCCAATTCTTTAATATTACTTACAAGAATAGGTTTCATACCATTCCTGTCCATTCCTCTTACTAATACAGGAGATTTATATCCTAATCTGACACTTTTCCTATAACCAGCACGAGAAAGCCTCATTTTCGACTGTAACCCTTTAGGTTTTCTCCATTTAATTATCAACCTTTTCTTCTTATGAGTATCTTGTCTAATAAAATTAGGCTTCTTTGCTTTCAGCGCCTTTCTATGTTTCAAGAGTTTGTTTATATCTGCCATTTTATATCATTTATAACTTAATTTCTTTGCCATCTTTTTCTGTTATGTAAAGGCCGTCCATGTAAACTCTTTTATCAAACCCTGTTCTTTTAGTCATGGTTTCAATAGATGCTGCTGTTTGTGCAGCAAGTTCTTTGTCAAAAGAGCTTACTATAACTATGTCCCCTTCAACTTTCACTTCCACTTCTTCTGCAATGCTAAGTTTTCTGGGAATGGTTTCTCCAAAAAAGTTTTTGATAATAAATTCATTATTACTTGCTGAGACAGTCATAGGGAAATGGCTTGAACATATTTTTAGCTTGTACACATGCCCCTCGCTCAGGCCTTTTATCATATTCTTTAAATGAGCCTTGAAAGTTCCTATGATTTTTTTTTCCATCCTTGAAGGTTTGTTAGCAGCTAACTTAACCTTGTTACCTTCTACTGAAAAGCCTGCTTTTTTGCTAAACAGCTTCCTTTTCAATTCATTTTTATCAGACTTCAAGGTAATTTCATTGCCTTCAGAGCTTGCGCTTATTCCTTCCGGCATTTCCACTTCCTCTTCGATTTTGTCAGGTCTCATTTTATTATCAGCATTAATACACATAAGCTATTAATTTGCCTCCAATTCCTTTCTTCTTAGCTTCATTATTAACCTTAAGGCCTAATGATGTTGATACTATTAAAACTCCAAAATTATTGGATGGAAGATACCTTTTCTCAAATTTTTCATAACCATCCTTTTTAATAAAGAATCTTGGTTTGATAACGCCTGTTTTATTGACCTTTCCTAACAGGTTCACCTGCAGCATATTGCCTTTACTGTCTTCTAATTCTTTAAAACTGCCTATATAACCTTCAGCATTCAATATTTCTAAAACCTTTTTTATCAGTTTTGAAACTGGCTTGATTATACATTCCTTTTGTTCCCTATTTTCTGCGTTCATTATCTTTGATAATGCGCTTGCTAATGGATCATTCATTGACATTTTGTATCACTCAACTATATTTTTTAAAGCCAATCTTTGAGGCTATTTCTCTAAAGCACTGTCTGCAGAAGTGCAAGTCATATTTACTTATATGTGCCTTGACTCTCCCACATCTTTTGCATTTCTGCAAGCTAAACCCGCAGCTTCTTTCTTTAGGAGCATTGAACTTCATATATCTATTCAATATAGCTGGCTTAACTTTCAGCTGCTTTATCATTTTCCTGAAATCGCTTGCAGTCATTCTTCCTCACCCATTTTCACATTAAAATTTTTCTTCATGAAATTAATTGCTTCCTTTTTTGTGATTAAATGATTCTTACCAATTTTCCTGCTGGCAATCCTTTTATTCTTAACTCTGAGTCCTCCTGCCCTTTTAAGAGATATACTTACTCCAAGTCCCATTAAAGGTATGTCCGGGCTGTACTTAACGCTTGGTATGTCAATATATTCCTTAATACCAAAAGATACATTCCCATTATTATCAAACTGCTTTTCATTCATTCTGTTTTCTACGCCTTCCAAAAGAACAATTAATAGCTCAACTGCCCTTTTCCCACGCAGGGTAAGCTTGCATCCAATAGTAAGGCCAGGCCTTATGCCCCAATCAGGGATTCTCTTTGTGGTTGCTGTTGCAACAGCTTTTGTACCAGTAATATGTTTTATCAGTTTAAGGCCATTATCCAAAATTCCCTGATCTTTCCCTGTGCCTATGTTTATAGTAATCTTGTCTACTTTTATAGTTTTCATAGGATTTTCATTATTCTCAGAGCTTTTGCTATTAGTATCCACACTTTTCATGTTCTCCATATTTCCACTGTTGTCTTGTGATTCTACCATTTTACTGCTTCACTATTCGTCTACTGTTATGCTTGCCTTGGCTTTCCCAATAACAAACGCATAATCTTTAAGAGATTCATATTGTTCTCCTGATTTAAGCTTATAAACAACTTTTTTATCTTTAATATCAACTATTGTTCCTGTTCCGCCAACATGCTTTCCCCCTATTAAGAATATTACAGAACCTTTTTCAAGAGTAATATGCTCTTTAACTTTCTGTGAAGGAAGCTCTACTATCAGCGAATCTCCTATACTGTACCTAACTTTATCATCAACGATTATGTTCCTGCTGTCTTCAAGGTTAATCTGAACCTTTTTATTCTTTAGAATTGTTTTTCCTATTACTCTGCACGGCTTAACTCCAACCTCAGAATCTTTAATTGATTTCATATATAATTCTCCTTTCTTGTTTAGGAGTATTCTATAATATTTCTTTATAAGCGGTATTGATAATGTATCCATAAAACCTGTAATAAAATGATTTTCTTTTCTTCTTACATTATCCACTAAGATTTCCTGATTGTTTAGTATGTATTTCACTTCTCTCATTGTGTTGGCCAGCTTAAGCAAATCTCTTAACACAACACTAAGAGGCATACCTAAAGAGAACTTATGCATACCAGGATTAGGCCTGATTATGAATGTATTTTCCTTTTTCCTTATTTCCCATGACTTTGGTACAGTCAATCTTTTCAAATGTCTTTTAACCATTTTTTTTCACTTGTTTTACCGGTTTCTGTTTAACCTGTTTTTCTGTTTTGTCTTTTATTTTTATCTTATCCAAGATTTTTTGCCTTTCTTTATCTTCTAAGACTAATTCTGTGATTATCAAATTTGAAGGATATAACGGGAAAAATGCTGTGTTCCCATCCTTTTTGGTAACTGTTATACCAGCAACATAAACTTTGCAGTTTCTCAGGTCAACCTTGTCAACTTTCCCTGTTTTGCCTTTAAACTGCCCTCTTGCTATTTTGACAGTATCTTTTTTTCTCAGTGTTACAGCTCTCCTGCCATACTTTGCCCTTAATTCCTTAGACAAATGCGCTCTCACAAACTTCTGTTTTATATGGAGAGGAGCATTGAATCTAAACTTTCTCTGCTTCCTTGGCTGTTTGCTGCTTTTCCATGAATTACTGAATTGTTTTTTCATTGTTATTGTTTATCTATTTTAGATCATACAATTATGCTCGCAATCTTTGCTATTCCAGGCCATCTTACGCATACTTCTTTTGCAACAGCGCCTTTAATCATAGTACCTTTAGGACTGCCACCTTTATCATCTTTCAGCACAACAGCAGAGTTATCCTCAAACTTAATTCTTGTGCCATCAGGCCTTCTGTATTCCTTTCTTTGCCTTACTATGACTGCATAGACTTTCTGCTTTTTCATTTCGGGCTTTCCTCTTCTGACAGATGCAAGCACTAAATCGCTCACTCCTGCGGAAGGTATTCTGCCTTTGACTGTTTTAGCGCCTACTACTGAAAACACTCTTAACAGTTTTGCTCCTGAGTTATCACATGTCTTAACCATGCTTCCTACAGGCAATGCCCTTGTGATTCTAAATTCTGTTGATTTCATTCTGATTCTTCCTTATTTTTATTGGTTTTATCTGCCTTTTCTTCTTTCTTTTTCCCAACGGAGTTGGTGCCGGATGTAGTCCGAGCATCTTCCTTTACTTTCTTTTCTTCTGCCTTAACTTCTGTTTTAACTTCTTCTTCAAGTTCTTCTTTTTCTTCTTTGTCTTCCTTTTTATTTTTCATTACTTTACTGTTTTCCAATGCTTCTTCTTTCTGCTCAAACATGATATCTTCACCAAGCTTTTCTACTATTACAAATTTCTTGGTTTTGCTTAGAGGCTTGCATTCAACAATTTTTACAAAGTCTCCTTCTTTAGCATTGATACATGAAGGATTATGAACACGCAGTTTAGACCTTTTCTTAAGGTATCTTTCATATTTAGGTACATACTCTCTCCTTTTCCATACAACAGTTGCAGTCTGGTGAGTATCTTTTGACGTAAGTACTCCTATGAAAACTCTGCCTCTCAGCTTTGTACTGCCATGGAAAGGGCATTTGTTATCTTCACATTTCTTGTTAGGAGCTTTTATCCCCATTCCAACTTCCTTATTTTT
>JASMCJ010000010.1 GCA_030753365.1 Candidatus Woesearchaeota archaeon | reverse complement strand
GTTTATATTAGGACATTGAATGTTCCTTTGACGAAGGGAAGATTTCCTCTTGCTCTTGACCCTTATTATTTTCTGAGGATGGCCAGGCATATAGTGGAGCATGGTTCTGTGATGGCTTGGGATAGCATGAGATATTTTCCTATTGGGCAGGATCCTAGTTATGAGGTTATGATTTTGCCGTATATTATTTCTTATATGTACAAGGCTTTGAGGATGGTTGTGCCTGGCATGACGATTGAGATGGCTGATATTTTGTATCCCCCAATATTCTTTGGGTTGTCTATCCCTATTTTTTATTTCTTGGTTAAGAAATTGTTTAATAAGAATGTTGCATTGCTTTCTTGCCTTTTCCTTGCGATTCATCCGTCTTATCTTTATAGGACGATGGCTGGATTTTCTGATAAGGAACCGCTTGCTATGCTGCTTATGTTTGCCACATTTTATTTTTATGTGAGCGCTGTGAAGGCAAAGAAGATTCAGTTTAAACTTGCTTTTGCGGTGTTGTCAGGGATTAGCAATGGGTTGATGGGGCTTAGCTGGGGAGGGGTTAAGTTCGTGCTGATGATTATTGCTGCATTCAATCTTATTAGGTTTACGTTTAATAGCTTTAGAAAGAATGATTTGTATGTTTATGTTGTATGGTTGGCACCGATTATTGTTATGATGTCGTTGTTTATTGGAAAGTATGGAGGACTGAAAGGAGTGTTGACTTCGATTAATACTGCTTTGCCTGTAGCAGTGCTTATGATTCTTGTTGTTGGGAGATTAGTGAAGTTTGTTTTGAAGGATAAGAAGGTTAACCTGCCGATTAATTTGTCTGTGATTGTAGCTCTTATGGTTATAGGGTTGACTGTTGGGCTTATTGTTATGCCTAGTGTAATTATTGAAAAAGCTGATGAGATTAAGGAGCAGTTCCTGCACCCGATGGGTATTGGCAGGCTGACTTTGACTGTGGCTGAGAATAGGCAGCCTTATTTCACGGATTGGTGGAGCGAGTATAGATTTTATTTTTATCTGTTTTTTGCGGGCTCTATGCTTTTGTTTTTTAGTATGATTAAGAATATGTCTGATAGGAAGAATGTTTATAAGCTTACTATAGGATATACTGCTTTTATTACTGCGTTTATTTTTAGCAGAAAGTCTTCCTATTCTTATTTGAATGGAGAGAATCTTGTTTCACAGCTTTTGTTTTTCGGCTCTTTGATTTGTTTTGCGGTTATTATTTTGTGGATTTTTGTTTTTTCGTTTTATAAGAATAAAGAGTTGTATAATAAAATAAGGAAATTGGATAAGGGGTATATGTTTATGTTTATGTGGTTTCTTATTATGATAGTGGCTGCAAGGGGTGCTATGAGGTTGTTTTTTGTTTTTACGCCGGTGACGACTATATTGGCAGCATTTCTTATTTTGAGGCTTGGTAAGTATGCTTTTAAGATTGAGGATAAGATTTATAAGATTGGTATGGTTTGCGTTGTATTTTTTATTTCAGTGCCAATTATTTATTCTGCTGCTTCGTTGAGTTTGAGCCAGGCAAGGTATACAGGACCGTCTTTTAATAATCAATGGCAGACTGCTATGGGATGGGTGAAAGAGAATACTGATGAGGATGCGGTGTTTGCGCATTGGTGGGATTATGGGTATTGGGTACAGACTGAAGGCAATAGAGCTACGATTACTGATGGGGGTAATTATTATGCTTATTGGAATCACCTGGTGGGTAGGCATGTGCTTACTGCAAGGTCGGATGAGGAGGCGCTGGAGTATTTGAAGGCGCATAATGTTAGTCATCTTTTGATTATTTCTGATGAGATTGGAAAGTATACTGCTTATTCTAGTATTGGGAGTGATGAGAATTTTGACGTGTTTTCATGGATTGGGACTTATTCTATGAATAGCAGGGCTACAAGGATTGAGAATAATCTTACTACTTATTTTTTCCAGGGTGGCACTGGACTGGATGAGGATTTTATTTATGAGGGAAAGATATATCCTGCAAAGAGGGCTTATATTGCAGGGTTTTTTGTGCCGGTTGATGAGAATGATGAGGATGAAATTGAGATTAAGCAGCCTAAGGCTGTACTGTTTTATAATAATCAGAGAAAGGATGTGCCGGTGGAGTGTATTTATGATGAGGAGAATGGGAAGACGATGTTTGATGAGCCAGGGCTTGAAGGATGTTTGAGGATTATGCCGTTGTATATTAATAATCAGTATCAACAGGAGAATGGGGCTTTGTTGTATGTTTCAAGGAAGGGGTTGAATGCGTTGTGGACAAGATTGTTTTTGTTTAATGAGGAGAGTCCTTATTTTAAACAGGTGTTTGATGATAGCGGAAGGAATAAGCTTGCTTATTATAGAGGGAGGACTTTGGGGCCGTTGAAGGTTTGGGAGATTAATTATCCTGAGAATTTTACTGTTTCTGAAGAGTTGAAGGAGGAGTATCTTAGCCTGAATACGCCTGAGTGGATGAATCTTAGCAAGAAGACTTCTGCATGGGATTATTAAGCTTGTCTTTACACCATTCCAATTGTCTTTCGTTTGAAGGGTATTGGGCACAAAGATTTGGCCTGAATTCATAGATTTCACAGGCAAATTCCTTTTCATCTTTATTCAAAAAGAGGCATTCATTATTCGGCTTCTGCTCAATAATATGGTATTCTAAAATTTCATAGTAATGCAGCCTTGTAAAGTCTTCAGGATTTATTCCGGTTCTTTCTGTAATTATTTTGATCTCTTCCTCTTCTACCAAGATTTCTTCGCCTATACAACATTGAGCACAGTGCTGGCAGTCGTCAAGTTTTGTTTCAATGGTCATATTAGCTGTAAATACAGCCATATTTAAATGATTATTGTGTTTTTTAATAAAATAGAAGGTTTTCAATAAACTATTTATACTACTAACTAACTTCATTATACTAAAATGGCTAAAATTAAGATTACTTTTCCGGATGGCTCTAAGAAGGAGTATGATAAAGGGATTACTGCATTAGATATTGTTAAGAAGGATATTAGTGAAGGCCTGGCAAGGAAGGCGCTGGCTGCAAAGCTTGATGATGAGTTGATAGATTTAACCAGGCCTATTGAGAAGAGCGGCAAGCTGAAGATTTTTACTTTTGATGATGAAGAGGGTGTTATGGTTTTTAGGCATAGCAGCGCACATGTTCTTGCTATGGCTGTTAAGAAGTTGTTTCCTAAGGTTAAGCTGACTATTGGACCTGTGGTTGAAGAAGGGTTTTATTATGATTTTGATAAGAAGGAGCCGTTTCATCCTGAGGATTTGGAGAGGATTGAGAAGGAGATGCATGAGATTGTTAAGGAGAATGTTAGCTTTGAGAGAGTTGAATTGTCTAAGGAGGAGGCTAAGAAGGCTTTTAAGGATAATTCTTACAAGTTAGAGCTTGTTGAGGAGTTTGAGACTGGGTTGTCTGGCTATAAGAATGGTGAGTTTATTGATTTGTGCAAGGGTCCGCATGTGCCTAGCACTGGTGTTCTTAAGGCGTTTAAGCTTACTAAGATTGCAGGGGCTTACTGGAGAGGAGATTCTGATAATAAGCAGCTGCAAAGGGTGTATGGGATTAGCTTTCCTAAGAGGTCTATGCTTGATGATTATCTTGAGCTTTTAGAACAGGCTGAGAAGAGGAATCATAGAAAGATTGGGAGAGAGATGGATTTGTTTTCTTTCCATGAGGAAGCACCAGGTATGCCTTTCTGGCACAATAAAGGTTTGATTCTTTGGAATGAGTTAATGAAATATTGGAAACTGGAACATGATATAGACGGATATCAAGAAGTAAGAACTCCAATAATTCTTAACAGGAAGCTATGGGAAAGCTCAGGCCATTGGGATCACTATAAGGATAATATGTATTTTACTAAGATTGATAACCAGGATTTTGCTGTTAAACCCATGAACTGCCCTGGCGGTGTCTTGATCTACAAAGAGAAGACTCACAGTTATAGGGAACTTCCATTAAAAATGGCTGAAGTTGGCCTAGTGCACAGGCATGAGCTATCAGGAGTTCTGAACGGGCTTTTCAGGGTAAGAGCCTTCTTCCAGGATGATGCCCATATCTATTGCACAAAAGAGCAGATTAAGAAAGAAGTGATAACCATAATCAACCTAACGAAAAGAATCTATAAGACATTTAATCTGGAATATCATATGGAATTATCAACCAAGCCAGAAAAATCTATAGGCACTAAAGAAATGTGGGATACTGCAGAGAATGCATTAAAGGATGCATTAAAGGATATAAAAGCTGACTATAAACTAAACGAAGGAGACGGCGCCTTTTATGGGCCTAAGATAGACTTTCATATTAAAGATGCTTTGAACAGGACATGGCAGACTGCTACAATACAACTGGATTTTGCAATGCCTGAACGTTTTGACTTGAACTATGAGGGTAAGGATGGAAAAAAGCATAGACCTGCTATGCTCCACAGAACAGTTTATGGAGGTATTGAAAGATTTATTGGCATTCTTATTGAGCATTTTGCTGGCAGGTTCCCATTGTGGTTGTCCCCTATTCAGGCTAGAATTCTTACTGTTGCAGATAGGTTTGATGGTTATGCAAAGACGGTTAAGGAAGAGCTGGAGGATAGTGGGATGAGGGTTGAGATTGATTCAAGGTCTGAGTCTATCCCATATAAGGTTAGGGATGCGCAGATGGAAAGGATTCCTCTTGTTATTACTGTGGGTGAGAGAGAAGAGGGTAGTAAGACTTTGGCTGTTAGGACTTTGGATGGGAAGTTGTTTCCTAACATCAGAATTATGAAGCTGGTTGAGACTGTTAGGGAGAATGTTGAGAAGAAAGATGTGAGGATTGAACTTTAAGATGACAATTAAAAAACATGATTTTATAGAGATTGATTATACAGGGAAAATGGAAGGACAGATGTTTGATACTACAAGAGAGAAGGATGCTAAAGAGGCAGGGATTACTAATCCTGGATTTGAGTATAAGCCTATGATTGTTTGTGTTGGAGAGAATCAGATTATTAAAGGGGTTGATGCAAGGCTTGAAGGCAAAGAGATTGGTAAGGAGTATGATTTTAAGGTTCCGCCTGAAGAAGGGTTTGGGAAGAAGGATCCTAAGATGCTGAGGATGGTGCCTTTGAGGATTTTTAAGGAACAGAATATTAATCCTATGCCTGGATTGCAGGTTAATATCGATAGTGTTGTTGGGACTATTAAGACTGTTGGAGGAGGGAGAGCTATTGTTGATTTTAACCATCCTTTGTCAGGGAGAGAGGTGGAGTATAAGGTTAAGATTAATAGGGTTGTTTCTGATACTAAGGAGAAGGTTGAGTCTTATCTGAAGTTCTTTTTAGGGGATGTTAAGGTTGAATTGAATAATGGTAAGGCAAAGGTTTTTGTGGAGAATGAGCTTGATGAGAAGGTTAAAGAGAATCTTAAGAATAAGTGTAAGGATTTGATTAAGGTTGATGTTGAGTTTGTGAAGAAGGAGAAGGTTAAGGTTGAAGAAGAGAAGAAGACTGAAGCTAAATAGTTAAAGCCTTATTTTTGTTAAGTTTGGGATAAACACCTGGTTCCATGAATACTTTTTTTATTTTTATTGCTATGCCTTTAGTTTTCTTTTGCATTTCATTGCTGGTTAGTCTTGAGTCTCCTAGTGCGATTAGCTCATCTTTTAATGTCATGACTGCTACAAGGGTTCCTTCTTTTATGGTATCGTTTAGTTTGATGATTCCTGGCAGCGCTACATCAAAGCCATGACAGATGGGGGTTACTGCTGAGTCAGAGACCCAGATTTTTGGCAAATGGCTTACACCGAATTCTACTGGGCTTATGATGTGTTTAAGATATTTTTCATTGCCTTGTTCTTTATAATAATGGTAGGCATCTTTTAGGTCTTGTAATGTTATTAGTGTGGTTTCATTGAATGGGCCTGCTTTTGTTCTTCTTAGCTGTGCCATGTGAGCACCAGTGCCTAGTTCCTGGCCAAGGTCATAACAATTAGAAGATACGAAACCAGTTTCAATTAAGAAATTATGAGTCTCTGGTACGGTCATATCATAAACAAAATCAGTTCCATCAACATATTCAATAGATTTTATTTTCTCAATAATAAAATAGTCCATTAATGGTAAATTTGTAATTAATGAAGCTTTCCTGTAGAATCCTCTCGTGATTGGTATATCACTAGTTAATATTCTATTAAGGTTCCCTCCCATCTTGTGAAGTTTGGATTTGTTTCTCCTTATATAATTCTTATAATGAAATCCTATATAGTAGTGATCTTCTGCTTTAGCATCATTCTTTAATTTTGATATCTTCTTGAATCTTTCAAGTTTTATGGGATGGTTTGTTCCAATTTCCTTAATAAATTTCTTCTCAGCAGCTATATTTCCTATAGTAACATCATATATATTTCCATTATTAGACTTTTTAACCAGCTTTGAAGAAATTCTTCTCTTGAATATCTTATTAGCAATCCCAACAACTAAAAGCATCTTATGCAATCTTTTTGCATCTGAATAACTTACAGTATGAAGAACAATTTTTGCATAATGACCTTTTACTCTCTTTTTTTCTTTATAATAAACTGAACCATCACCTTCAAAATATCCTCTCAGAAAGGATTTTATTAATAATGGTTTGAGATTAACAATTGGAGATAAATCAGATTCTTTCTGAGGGCTTTTTATTCCCAATTTTGCTGCAACTGTAGCCATAAAGCTATTTGCACTATCCAATTGGAATAAATTCGCTTTAATTTTCTTTTTTGAAATAGGAACATTAGGAAATAGTTTTTTATAAGTTCTTAAGAAAACATTAATAAGTTCTTCATTATTATTATGAAACTTTATTCTAGTGTATCTTGCGGTTTTCTTTTCTTTTGTATTATTCCCATCAGATGCAATTAGCCCTAATAGATAGAAGAAATCTTCATCTAAGTCTTTAATCTTTATAATAGAACCTTTTTGAGTCTTAAACTCATTGATTCTATCCTTTACTTTCTCATAAATGCCTGCCAATTTGAGATGTCTTATGGTTATTGCATGACTAGAATTATTAAGGAAAGATTTTCTATCTAATTTCAATTCTCTATACATGGCTCTGATGCTGCCATAACTGTTGATAAAAGCTTTCTTACATTTATTTATAATATCTTTCTGTGGAATTAGATAATAGTCATCTAAAAGATCAGTAATCACTAATTTATAATAATATTTGGGCAGTTCTAAGCTTTTTACCAAATAATCTTGAGTTCTTAATTTTCTAGCTTCAACCATTTTATATCCTTCTTTCTTGGAAGCAAAAAGCTCATGATCTGGGGTTACGTTAAAACTAATTCCAGAATCCATTGTAATCTTAATCAATTTTGATGGAGAAGGGATTCTTTGATTTGCTGAAGGTTTTCTTTCAATCATCTTACCTTCTCTATAAGAATAAATTATTTGAGGATTGGAATAGAAATCAGAAGCAATCATGATACCTTTCTTTGTCAAAATTTCGGTATTGGGATGAATACAAAGTTTTCTTATATATGTGCCTGCCTCACAACCTACTTTGAATAGAACATCTTTTTCTTTGATTTCTAGGATGTCTAAGTAATAGATTGCTCTTTTTCGTTCTTGACGCTTTATTGCGCTTCTTACTGGCGGTAGCTGGGTTATGGTGCCAGTGAATTTGGTGAAGGCAGTTTCAATGGCTTGGTTGTCTGCTTCTTTGTGAAGGTGCATTAAGCAGATGTATTCTTTTCCTGCTTTGAGAAGAGTTTGCACGATTCTTGTGGCTCTGCCTAAGGCTGTCGGTAGGACGCCGGTTACTCCTGGGTCTAAGGTTCCAGAGTGGCCTGCTTTGTCTAGATTGAGTATGTTTTTTACATAGCTTGAGACTTGATGAGATGAAGGGCCTTTGGTTTTGTCTATGTTGACTATACCATAGTTGATGAGTTCCTGGACTGGCCTGTCTTTAGGATTGCAGCCGTATTCTGGATTGGTTTGAGCTGGCTTTTTTGTTAAGATTTTTCTTTCTATTTGTTCAAAGAGTAGTTTGTTCATTTTAATGTGTCAGAAACAGTTATAGTATAAATATATTCTTGTAAATTGCTCAAGAAGTTATTTCTTTTCTTTAAGTTCTTGCTCTAACTTTTTCTTCATGGCTTTCTTGCCTTCTTTGTGTACGCCTTCTTTGAGCTCTTTTGTTTTGCCTTCAAGCTTGGTTAACTCACCTTTGATTTCTTTTTCGCCTTGCTTTATTTCCTTTTTATTTTCTTTCTTCTTTTCTTTGGTTTCTTTCTTTTCTTCTAACTTTTCTTCATAAGTAAAGCCTACTAATTCTGCTTTTACAACATTCTTATCATCTTTAGTAACATTGATTTTAATATGATGAGGAGGGTTTTTTATGCCATGCTCCCAGATCTTTAGATTGAGATGTTTTCCTAACTTAATGTCTTCTGATTTCATGTGCTTCTTTAGAAATATCTTTAGAGTGTTGATTGCTCTTTTTGCTCTCTTATATCTTGGAGCTTTTTGGAATGCTTTCCTTAGTGGAACATTATAGGTTCTTTCTACCATTTTAATTATGCTTTTGTTTTAGTTCTTCTCCATGAACGTTTTTGGACTGTGTGCCTGCCAGGATGGACTCTTCTTCCTTTGCCGTATTTCTTGAAGACTGTCCAGAAAGGTGCCCATCTTGTTCTTTTGTTTAGCTTAGCTAGTCTGAGCTTTTTGCTTAAGTGTGTATATCTTGCCATTTTATTATCATTTCGTTAGTTTGAATTCTTTTTTTTCTTGTGTTAGTTTTAGTAAAATTTCTTTTAAAGTAGTATCGTCAATTATGGTTAGTTTGTTTGATTGGATTAGTTGCGCTAATACAACCAATGATTGAACGGCTTTGTCAGGATGAGCAGCTCTTATGTTGCCAAACCTTTCTAAGGCAGGTTTTGTCATTCTTGGCTTTACAAGATTTTCCAGTTGCTGAACCTGCTGCATGATTTGCGCCTGTTCCTGAACTGCTTGTTGTTGCATTGCTGCTAGTTTCTGTTTTCTGAGCTCTTCAAGTTCGTCACTCATTTTCCGAATAATAATGACTTGCCTTTAGAGGTTATGATTCTGCCTTTGTGAACTCCTTTGTCCTTTTTTATGATAAGGCCGGCAGTCTCTAACTGCTGAAGTACTTTTCTGATTATGTTTCCTGAACTTTTGTAGAACTTTCCAGGCTTAACGCCTCTGTTCTTTTTGCTGCCATATTTTGTTCTTAACTTTGAGGTGCCGATAGGGCCTAGGATGTGAACTTTTCTTAGGATAGAGGCAGTTCTAGAATACCACCAGTCTTTTTCTACTGGCACTCTTTCTCTGCTAACGCCTGTTTTTACAAGGTTTGCCCAAACTGGAGGCTTTATTTCCTTAATTTTCTTTAAATCCTGCGCTGTTTTGTCTATCAGCTCGTTTATAGGCATGGTATAGCTTTGTTTCATTGTATAATGTAAATGTTAGTGTGCTTAAAAAGGTTATGGTTTTAGCTCATTCTGGTACCAAGATATAGCCAGTTCTCCTGTGTAAATCAACCTCTTGTTTTACACCAAATCCAAGAAATTCTAATTCAACTTCTTTATCAAATATTACCACTAATTTTCCATCATCATTAAGATAATCTCTTGTTACTTGCAGAAATCTTAATATAAGGTTTTTTTGAACATCTTCACCGTTTTCATTTACCCATTTACTTTGCTTTGAATAAGGAGGATCTGTAAAAATAAGATCAATATTTCCTCCTGTTTCTTGGATGATTCTCTTAGGAACTAAAACATTTGCCTCAAATACATGATAAGGAGCAAAATCTCTCCTTCTTTCTTCTAAATATTTTCCTAAACGATACGTGTCTTCTATACGTTTTTCTGTAGATCTTACTTTTCTTCTTAATTCAGCTGAATCATTATTACTTTGATGTTCAGATATTTCCTGTCTAAAAAATCTTAGTAAATTATCTAAACAATCAACCTTTTTTTCAATTCCATCAAGATTATTCAAAGTTTCAAGATTTATATTTGTTGCACTAATTGCTTTAGGATTAATGTCTGAGCCAAACAAGTAAGTAATGAAATCACTATACATTATATTAAGCGTTGTAAGATTAGTGCCATTCCCACAGAAAGGATCTAATATCTTATAGATTTTATCATAATTGTCATGCTCAAGCACTTTCTGAAACATAGTACTAGTACATTTAGGTGAGAACCGCGGTGTATCCTTCCTTCTAATTAGAATATGTCCAGGTACTAAAATACTATATAGTTCCTTATCAGTAATTTTTGCCATATGGTTTCAATATATACCTTTATTTATAAATCTTTCCAGAAACAACCATTATATAGTAGTAAATAGTATGCCCTCGCCGGGACTTTCGCGCATAAGTTTCTTTAAACTTAATGTGTTCGAACCCGAGTTTAAGCCTATCTCTGAATTATGTTTTAATCTCGAGAGGGCTTAGTGCTTGACCGGACTACACTACGAGAGCTTTAGGTGTTTAATACAAAATCAGAAGTAATTCTTAAATGTTTACTTTATTCTTACAGCTTCAAGGTCTCTTGGAGCACTGGTTTCTATCCTGTACTGCTTGTGAAGGGATGATGCCAGATCAAGGCATCTGCTGTTTTCACCATGGTTGACGATTACTTTTTTGGGCCTTGGCTCACATTTGTATACAAAGTTCATTAGCTGTCTTCTGTCAGAATGGTTTGTGATTTCAAGTTTATGAACCTGCATTTTGATTTCACAGGTTTCCTGTTTTGCGCCGTTCTTGAAGAAGATTTCCTTGTCGCCTCTTTGGATTCTTCTTCCAAGGCTGCCTTCACCCTGATAGCAGGAGAATACTAATGAGTTTTTAGGATTGCTTGCAAGGTTTCTTAAGTATTCCATTGAAGGACCACCTACAAGCATTCCTGAGGTGGCTAGTATAAGACAGGCGCCTTCTTCTTCTATGACTTGTGTTCTTTCTTTTTGTGAGCCTACTCTTTTGAATACGTCCAGTAAAAATGGGTTTTCATCTTTATGGAAGATTTGTTTTCTTATGATATGATTTAGATATTCAGGATAGGCAGTGTGGATGGCTGTTACGTCCCAGACCATGCCGTCAATGTAAACATTGAATGGTGGAACCTCTTTGTCTTTTACCATATTGGCTATCATGATCATTACTTCCTGAGCTCTTCCTGAGCCAAGCACTGGCATCAAAACTTTGCCTTTTCTTTTAATTGTTTCTTTTATAACTTGTTTGAGATAATTGTCCATTTCTCTTTGAGGGGGCAAGACGTTGTCTTTTCCACCATAGGTGCTTTCTATGAGCAATGTTTCAAGCCGCGGGAAACGAGTGGCAGCTGGTTCTAGCAATTGTGTTCTTGCATATTTCAAATCGCCTGTATAGACAAGGTTGTGCAGCCCATTGGCTATGTGAAGATGTACTAATGAAGCACCAAGAATATGACCTGAGTTGTAGAGAGTGATTCTTACGTCAGGGGTTACGTCGGTTACTGCTCCATATTCAAGGCAGACTGTGTGTTTGACCATTTCTTTTA
>JASMCJ010000009.1 GCA_030753365.1 Candidatus Woesearchaeota archaeon | reverse complement strand
TACACAAGAAGATCTCGCAAAGAAAGTTGGAGTCAGAAGGGAAACCATTGTATTCTTAGAGAAGGGAAAATACAATCCCTCCCTTCAGTTAGCGCATGATGTTGCAAAAGCGTTAAAAACAACAATAGAAGAGCTGTTTGTATTTAGTAAATAATGGAGGAATCTAAAATGGCAGACAAAAAGTTTTGGAGATGCAATGTGTGCAATGACATACATTATGGCGTTACAGGACCTGAGATGTGCCCTACATGCCAAACATCAAATGCTTATGTTGAAGCAACAAAAGAAGAAGCGTTGAAGGTAATGGAATGAACAAATTAAGGGAAGTGTTTGGGAAGTTTTGTGAAGGCAATGATTTCCAGTTGAACCCTGATAGTAAGCATACAGATGCTGTACTTTCCGGTGTGCTTAAGAATGAAAAAGAAACTGGTTCAAGATATTGCCCATGCCAAGTCAAGACAGGAGACTTCAAGAAGGATGTCAGCTTACTCTGTCCTTGTAACTTTAAAGCGCAGAAAACATGGCAGGAAAAAAATCAATGCTGGTGCGGGTTGTTTATGAAGGAATAGATATAGGAATATTTATAAAGGAATAGCATTCTCTTAACTATAAATGGTAGACTATAAGATAGTTAAATATTGCAGATGGTGCAAAGAGAGGTTCGTTGTTAGTAAAGGCGAATCAAAAAAATACTATTGCAATAGTTGCCAACTGAAAATTGATAATGAGCGAGAAAGCTCATAGAGGTAAACAAAGATGAATGGAAAAGTAAAGTTTTTTAATGAAATGAAAGGATTTGGCTTTATTGCCGCTGATGATGGTAAAGAGTATTTTGTACATCAGTCAGCACTAGCAGAAGGTGTAACACTACATGAAGATGATGCTGTTACATTCGATGTTGAAGAAGGCGATAGGGGACCAAAAGCAGTTAATGTAACAAAAAGTGATTCTGAGTAATCTCTTTTTCTGTCCCTTAAAGGTAATTAAAATATGGAAAGCTTTATATAGTAGAAGTATTTCCATAATTTTAAGGCATTACTGTTGATGAGAGAGCACTTGCTCAGTTGATGAACATTTAGCTTTTTCTAGGGAAGTGCTATAACTAACAATGAGGTATAAGAACAATGAACTTATTTGACAATTTTGGATTAAGCAATGAACTATTAACAACTATTAAAGATTTAGGCTTTGAAAAGCCTACAGAAATTCAAGAAAAATCTATTCCTCATATTATGAAGGGAAAAGATGTAATAGGAGAATCAGCAACAGGCTCTGGAAAAACCTTAGCTTTTGGCTGTGGTATTATTGATAGAGTAACTCCTCATGGAGGCGTACAAGCATTAATTCTTACTCCTACAAGAGAGCTTGCAGAACAGGTAAAAGGTTCGCTAAAACAGCTCTCAGCGCAGAAAAGGCTGAATGTTATTGCAGTTTATGGGGGAGTGTCAATCAATCCTCAAATTCAAGAGTTGAGAAGGTCAGAGGTTGTGATTGCCACACCTGGCAGGTTGCTTGATCATCTTGAAAGGAGAACAATAGATACTTCAAAAGTTGAATTATTAGTATTAGATGAAGCAGACAGAATGTTTGATATGGGATTCGTAGATGATGTTGAAAGAATAATTCATGCATGCCCAAACAAAGAGCAGGCATTGTTTTTCTCTGCAACCATATCATCAAGAGTGAAAAATCTGGCTAACAGGCATATGACACAACCTATAAATGTTTCAGTAGATAACCAGGTTGATCCAAGCAAGCTTAAGCAGGTTTACTATGATGTTGAAAAGAATATTAAATTATCTTTACTTTTGCATTTACTTAAGGAAGAAAATTCTGGCCTTGTAATGGTTTTCTGCAATACAAGAAGAACAACTGATTTTGTTGTTAAAAATCTTAGAGTAAACAAAGTTGATGCAATATCAATTCATGGCGGATTAACGCAAAACAAGAGAACACAAACAATAGAGTCTTTTAATGATCAAAGGATAGGGGTACTAGTATGTACTGATGTGGCTGCAAGAGGGCTTCATATTGATAATGTATCTCATATATATAACTATGAACTTCCTGCTGATCCAACAGATTATGTACACAGGATTGGAAGAACTGCAAGGGCAGGAGAAAAAGGAAAGGTAATCAATATGTTGTGTGATTATGATCATGACAATTTTTCAAGGATTCTAAGAGAGTATACCTTTACTATTCAGAAAATTGAAAAGCCTTACATTAAAAGAGTGATGGCTGTAAGGAATGATAGCTTTGGAAGGGGTA
>JASMCJ010000008.1 GCA_030753365.1 Candidatus Woesearchaeota archaeon | reverse complement strand
AAAATTGTTATTGTTTCAAGGTATTGTCCTATACTTAGTATTAATCAATACACAATCTAATGATAATAAACAAAGTGCAGTTAGTTAGATTGTCCCAAATAATCCAATACCTTTTTAAAGAAAAATAGCTTTTTCTGCCATATGAAAAGAAAAGCAGTTGCTATAGGATTAAGCTTATTAACATTAGGTACAGCCTTAGCATATACAGATGGAAATACAGCAACAAACACAGTCAGAATTAGTGTAGAAGGCCATGCAGTGTATCCTGATGAAGATGGCAATATAGGATTAGTGTATAAAGTGTTAGGAGACGATTCTCCAATAATAGCATTTCAAAATTATGTTGAAATCCCTGTGACCCCTCATCTTCTTAGTCAATACCGAACAATATTAGATGCTATTGGAGGGGCATTTCCTCAATCTGGGTGGTATAAAATACCTTCTGAAATATTTGATCCTCTTGCACAGAGTAAATATGATATAATGTTCAGCACAGTAGGTGATCCAGAAAGAGGATTAAATCAAATAGTCCTAGTTCCTATTCCATTAGAGGACCAAATCCCTGCCGCAATGGAATCTGAAGGTCAAAAGAGTGAATACCTCAGACTGAGAGAAAATATAGGAGTTCATGTCAATCCTGATTCATTAGCGGAGGTTGTGATAGGAATGGAATCACCGGCTGTTATCACTGGCAAACCCGTTTTAACAATAATTGAAGGGTCTGATGGACAAAGAGAAGTAACTCTAAACTATGAAAGATCAGATACCTATTGATAGTTCATTATCTATTTCCAAATCAATACTCATGCCCAGGACACAAAACCTTATACTCTAATTTCTTCAACTTATCCAAAGATCCTTTCATCTCTTCAGGCACAGAAGTAGGAAGATCAATACGACCAAATCCCTTATAAAACAATGTATCTCCTGAAAACAATATTTTCTCCTTCAAAAAGAACAAGCAGATAGAGCCCCTTGTATGCCCAGGAGTATCAATAATCTCAAACTCCTTCATCTTTCCCAAAAGCTTCAAATCAACATCAACCTTCTCTTCACTAACAGTAGTACCAACAGGGTCTTTCTTAAAATCCTCAATCTCAGAAAGAGAAGCAAAAAATTTAGCGTTAGGAAACAAATCATAATTCCCAATATGATCATAATGAAGATGGGTAAAAATAATCTTCTTAATCTCTTTCAGCTCAACCAGTTTCCCTAACTCTCTCTTAACAATATCTTTATTAGAATCACTTCCAGTATCAATAACCATCTTCTCATCAAAATCAAGAAAATAAAGATTAGAATCTGCTTTAATCTTATAAACTTTATCAACAATCTTTTCTGTATATCCCATATTCAAGAAAACAAAGATTCTTTAACAAACTCTTTTGGTGTAATCCTACTATTAATCTCTCCTCTCAAATCTTTGCCAACCAACTCTTCAGCCTTTTCCTTCTTATAATTACCAAGTAGCCATGCCAATTTAACAAACGCAGTCTCAGGCAGCATATCCTCTCCTGAAATCACACCTAAATCCAATAAATCTCTTCCCTTGCTATAAACTTTCATATCAACCTTTCCAAACAGGCAAGTAGTAGTCATAACAACCATGCATCCAGAATCAACAACTTTCTTAATCGCAGGAAACATCTTTTCATGTATCTTAGCCATCTCATTAGGCGCATGCCCAGGTGTATGTCCTAGCCCAGTACCTTCTATAATCAATCCCTTCCAACCCTTATAAAACTCAAACTGCTCAGGAAACATATTAACAGAAACCTTCAACAACCCAATCTTATCTTCCATATTAGGCCTCACAATAATTTTCCTCTTCTTATCCTTCTTAGTATAATTTCCTTTAAAGAAATGCACCTTCCTTGAATCATAATTCACATCAGCAATCTTCATATCATTAACAGCCTTAAAAGCATCCCTTCTTGAGCTATGCAATTTCTTAGTCTTGGCAGCAGGCAATATAGCACACGTCCTATCACTGCTATCTTCATGCATGCACACAGCCACACCAGCAAAATCACTCTTTGCAATAAACTCAGCAGCGCAAATCAAATTCATTCCTGCATCAGAACTTCCTCTGTCAGAACTTCTTTGTGCCCCAACCAGCATAATTGGCACAGGACTATCCTCAATAATAAAAGCCAACGCAGCAGACGCAACTGCAAGATTATCAGTACCCATGCTAATAATAACTCCTTCTGCTCCGCCTTTCACCTTTTTCTCAACAGCCTTAGCAATCATCTTAAAATGAGCAAACCTCAAATCATCGCTCCACATATTAGCAACCAGCTCAGAATCAATATTTACAATCTCTGCAAGCTCAGGAAACATAGACACAATATCTTCAGGAGTAAACATAGCAACAACCCCTCCAGTCCTATAATCCACCTTAGAAGCCATAGTGCCTCCAGTATGCAATATAGAAATCTTAGGCAATCCTTTCTTATAACTCACCTTCCCTTTCTTCATACCTCTCCCATTATTCTTCTTAACAACCTCAACCTTCTTAATCCTCTTATTCTCAACACCCACATTATAACCATTATCCAGCTTAACCACTGTAACATCTTTATCAAGAATATCAGGCCTTGGCATAAGAACTCCTTCAAAAACCTCTTTATCGGTCTTAACTATCACATTATCCCCTACATTTGCCATTTTAATATACTTCTAATTATATTGTGTATATAAAGTTTGTTGTAACATATATCTTATTATATTCACTAACTATTACACAGATACAACAAAACTTTATAAACAATCATCAACTAAAACAGTATTGGAATGGGAGCTAGAAAACGGGGGTTAGACGCAGTATTAGAGAAACCGCCAGAACCACCGCCGGAATTAAGAAGACTTAATCTGGGCAAAGTAAAAAAAATATTCAAGATTGGCGGAAAAAAGATAGCTCCGACTGTTTCTTTATCACCTCTTAATAAGATTTTTAACAGAAAGCTCACCAAGTTCAATGAGCAGAAGGCAAAGCTCAAAAAGGAAACAAAAGAGCTACAGGCCCAAAAGAGAGCCTTACAGAAAAAAATAAAAATATCTAAAAAACTAAATAAAATACCAAAGAACCTAACCTCACGGGAACCACAATTAATTGAAAAAGAAAAATCCCTTTCTAATCTACAAAAAGATTTAGCGGAAAGAAGAAAGTTATTAGCAAAAGACAGGAAAAATGTAGAAAGAAAACTAAACCTCTTAACCAAAAAACAAAACCAACTGCTCCAACAATCTCAGGACTTTGAATCAAAAGGTGGACTATTCAATGATGACGAACAGGCTCTCTATAAAAAAGAAGAAGAAATCATCAAAAGTGTCAATCAGCTTGAAGCTGACCAGGTTTTATTATCAAAAAAGGAAAAAGAATTAGTCATCACAGCCAAAGAAATTACAACAAATAAGAAAATACTTCAAAAAGAAGAAAAGAAGGTAGAAATCAAACTAAAACTGCTCCAAACAACAAAACAGGAAATAAGCGACGGCATGGCAGCATTGATGGAAAACAAAAAAGAAATCGAGAGAGGCTTCATCAAAAAACAGGTACAGCTTGAAAAGCTTGAAAGCCAATGGCTCGAAAAAGAAAAACATCTAAGAAAAGACCTTGCATTCTTAGGAGGCATAAAAGGCATATTCCTAAACCGTTCAAAAGTCATTGAATCTGGTGTAAAAGACTTAAAGAAAGAAGAACAAGCAGTCATTGATAAAATCACTCTTTTAGAAAAAGGCAAAAAAGCCTTAGATGACAAAGAACAGGGAATAATAAACAAAATAAACCAGATTGGAGAAGCAAAACTCTTCCTTAAAGAAAAGGAAAATAGCATACTAAGTAAAGAAAAAGAAATCAGAAAGAGAGAAGACATTGTCAACAAGGCAAAAGAATATGAAAAGAAAATGCCTGAGATAAGACAAGCCATTTCCAAACTCCAAAAAGAACAACAGTTGGAAACAAAAAGATTAGAAAAGCTCACTCGGGAAGGCGCAGCAAAATTAGGATTCTTAAAAGACAAAGAAATTGATCTAAGAGAAAAAGAAACACTCATAAAAAAAACATCACATGAATTAAAGCAAAGAGAATCCAATATCTCAAATAAGGAAAACTATGCAAACGAAGAAAAGTTTCACTTATACATCAAAGAACAGGGCAAGCTCCCACCAATAAGCTTTGGTGCAGCGGAAGAAGAGTCTTCACTCACTCACCCTGAAATAAATCCTCTCATTACAAAAGCAAGGCAATTAATCCAGATGCGAGACACAGCAGAAGCCATGAAAGTAATATCTCAGATAGAAAACCTTCATAAAAACTTAAGCACTGAAGACGAAGAAAAAAGAAAGATTAATTACGATATTATGGAGCTAAAGACAGATGTAAAGCTTGCAGCTTTAGGCGGTTAAACATACTAAAATCCAATCATATCCTCTTTCTCTATCTTATACTTTTTAACACTATTTTCAGCAAGCTCAACAATATACCTGCAATTTACAGGCTCAACCACTCTAAAAGGTTTTACATTCTCCTTAACACAAACCACTTTTCTACTTTCATCAAGATAAACCACATCAATAGGAAAAAATACAAAAAACATATGAATAGAAACCTTCTGCTCTCTATCAAAGAAAAATACAAGTGGTCTCCACATTCTCCTTGAAAACATCAGCCCCTTAGCCTTTGAGAATATGCTCTTACAACACTTCTCTTTCTCTGAAATTATTATTCTTTTTGTTTTGTTAACAATCATTTGCAAAACATTAAATATCACATCAATTAAAATAATTCCATGCTGTTCAAAACTCATTTAGCATTTGGAATCTTGCTCTGGTTAATCATAAAGCCTTACTTTAATATTAATAACTATCTATTCTTAAGTATAATCATATTAACCAGCCTTCTCCCAGACATAGACAAAAGCAATTCATTGTTAGGAAAAAAAATAAAGCCCATCTCATTCATCATAGAAAAACTCTTCGGTCATAGAAAACTATTCCACAGCCTGCTTTTCTGGACAGTTATCTCAGCACTCATTTGGCGTTATGCAGGCAAACCCTACGCTATAATAACCTTACTGGGTATATCATCTCACTTAATAGCAGATGCTCTTACAAAGCAAGGCATAAACTTCCTATACCCCGTATCTCAATTTAGAATAGCCGGCTTTATTGAAACAGGCTCTTTATTAGAAACAATTTTCTTATTAACTATTATAGGGACTATTATCATAACTATCTTATTTTAAGGCAATATAATCTTTAGTTATTGTTCTCTTATCTTGTTCTTCCTTTCGTTGATACATTCTACTAAGCAAAGGCTTATAATCCCCTTTCCTATAAATAGACTTCCATTTTCTAATTATACCTCCTCCCATTGTGTTAAAGAAAGTTGTTCTCCAATTTTTTTTAAACACCTTCCATGTCTTTTGCAATGGCTCATAGAAAACATCTTTCCCTGTCATAAATTTACCCTTAAATACTCTCTTCTTCTCATTCAAATTCCTTACAAAATTCTTCACATAAGAACTCCCAAATGTAACAGGAAATCCTAAAGTATTAGCAGTCCAGTCAATCCATCTGCCATAATTCAATATCTTCCCCAAGGCATTACCTGAATATCTCCTTTCCATAAGTTTTATTGGAATATCCTGAAGCTCATGAGCATTTATCCCTTCTGGAGTCGGGTCATAAGGCAAAAAAGCTCCATCATACTTGTCCCAGCCAACCTTATCCAAAGGTATAAGCCTTCCTTCTTTGTCAAGCCTTTTTCTAAGTTCAGACCCTACTAAAGGTATTGCCTTAAACACCTGCACAGTGGTTATTTTTGCATCTCTGAAAAATTGTTCATATCTTTTAGCTCTTTCTTCTAATGTTAAATTAGATTTATACTCTGAATCCTTAAAAGTAGGATAACCAAATATGAACATTCCATGGATGTAAAAGTCCTTTGACAATTCTCTTGACCTTTCAACCATCTTTTTAACAGTAATTCCCTTATGCATAGCCCTCAACTCTTCATCTATAGGGCTTTCATAACCGATGCAAATAGTATTCACTCCACCATATTTCATTGCTTTTTTAAGCTCTTCATTCTCTGCTAACTCAGTTCTCGACTGTACAATTACACTTATCTTCTTCTTTGTTTTTTTAATATAATCACCTAACGCAGTAAACATCTCTATTGCTTTATCAGAATTCTGAGCAACATGATCATCTGTAATAAAGAAATTATGATATCCTAACTTAATGCTTGCATCTATCTGTCTTATAACTTTTTCAGCGCCTCCTGCCCTATGCTTTCCATTAACAGTGCAAAATTCACATGCATAATTACAACCTCTACCCCAAGTAACAGGTATAGTAGTCCATTTCTTATTCATATATTTTATTAATTTCATGTTAGGGTCCTTTAACCCGTCCAGCTCTTCCACAGTCATAGGTTCTCTTTCTCCAGTAAACCTATACTCTCCATCCTCTCTAAGAAAGCTAATCCCAAGAATCTGCTCAAGATTCTTTTTATATCCTTCTACGACCTTGCCATATCTTATAATTGCACTAGATATTTCCTGTGCTGCCTTTTCTCCCTCACCATGTACAACAATATCAACACCTGAAGCTAAAGCTTCCAACGGCATGTTTTCCACATGCTTACCGCCTGCAACAGTCACTATACCTCTTTTTTGATTTTCCTTAGCAATAGAATAAAGCCTTGGAGCCAAAATGCTCATTCCTCCATAAATCATTGATATTATAGCATGCCGCCTATTTCCTAATTCATAATAATCAGGCAGACCATCAGCATCAATAGGACCTTTATAATTATTTTCATCAACAATATAAACATCATGTCCTTCTATCTGACTAAGAACAGAATCTAATCCAATTGAGAACATTCTCACCTTGCCAAACACACTCTGTTTGGAATGTTCAGGAAGTCTTGGCATAATACCTACAATCGTAGCTTTCTTCTCTTCATATTTAGAATCTATTTCTATTACCATCTTATGTTTTAGAAATCTTCTTCTTTTATAAAAACCTTCCTTTTTAATATATAATACATTATTTTCTAATAACTTCCATTAAACAATCATTTTTCCACTTTGACCAGTGCAAAACCTCTTTGCAACCCCTCTATCTTAAAAATTTCTCATTTAAGCATACCCACTGGTCACTGGTCAGGTCCGCACAAAATATATAAACAACTGCCACTACCCTACTTTCGTTGCTTGAATGCAACCACTCCAATCCTTGGGATCAGGAATTCTCTTCCTGTGTCCATAAATAAGGGGATTTGAAAAAAAATGCGAAAAGCAAGGAGGTGTCTCAAATGGAGACCAAAAATATAGAAGAAGATACAGGCAAGAATATGCCTGAAAAAAAGTTTAGAGCCGGTGGTGTATGCGCCACAGTATGGGAAAACCATGGCCAAACCAAAGAAGGTGAGCGTGCCACATACAAAACGATTTCTGTAGAAAGAAATTATAAAGACAAGAATGACGAATGGAAATCAACAAACTCTTTCAGAGTCAATGATTTGCCAAAACTGTCTTTAGTCTTAAGCAAAGCATATGAGCATGTAGCTTTAAAAGACATGACTTCAGATGCCCTTGCATAAACCCTAACATTTTATTTTTTTATTTTTTTATTTTTTAATATATAAAATTAAATCTACTAAAACCAAAAGGTGATAATCATGGAAAAAGAAGAAAATACAGACCCAGTTCCTGAGCAAAAAACTCAGGAAAAACAAGAAAAAAAAGGGCAGGACATAGAAGACCTTCCAGGCATTGGCTCTGCAACCGCTGAAAAGCTAAAAGAAAGCGGCTATTCTGAGATTCTAAACATTGCAGTAGCATCTCCGGGACAATTATGCGATGCAACAGGCATAAACGAAGCCTCAGCAAGAAAAGTCATCCAAGCTGCAAGAAGCATGATGGAGATGGGTTTTGAATCCGGTACAGACTTATTAGAAAGAAGGAAAAAGGTTATTAAAATAACCACTGGCTCCACCGCAGTTGATGAAATCTTAGGCGGTGGCTTTGAAACAGGCTCAATAATAGAAGCCTATGGCGCTTATGGAAGCAGCAAAACCCAAATAGCGCATCAGTTAGCCGTAAATGCCCAACTCCCTATAAGCAAGAAAGGAGCAGAAGGCACCGTTGTCTACATTGACACGGAAAATACATTCAGGCCTGAAAGAATAATTCAGTTTGCTGAAGGTATGGGCATTGACTCCAAAAAAGCCCTTGAAAACATCAAGGTAGCAAAAGCATTCAACTCAGACCACCAAATGTTATTAGCAGAAAAGATTGAAGAGCTAATCAATAAAAGTCTTAATGTAAAGCTAGTCATAATTGACTCACTAACAGCTCATTTCAGGGCAGAATTCATAGGCCGGGGAACACTAGCAGAAAGGCAGCAGAAAATCAACAGGCACATGAAAGTATTATCAAAGCTTGCTGACATGCACAACCTATGTGTATATGTAACCAACCAGGTCATGGCAAAGCCTGACACCTTCTTTGGCGACCCAACTGAAGCAATCGGCGGTCATATTGTAGGCCATAACAGCGCTTTCAGGATTTATTTAAGAAGAGGCAAGAAAGGCACAAGAGTTGCTAAGCTTGTAGACAGCCCAAACCTGCCAGAAAACGAAGCAACCTTCAACATAACAGAAGGCGGGATAAAAGACGTTTAGTCTTTTTTTCTTTTATTTTTCTTTTATAATTTCAACATCCTGCTCATACTTCTTCCCTGACTTCAAAGCATGCTCAGCCTTCTGCAACTCTCTTCCTAAATAAATCGCATGGTCAGTCTTATGAATCTGCCCAGCATGAGAAATCTTCAACCCAACACTAGATGCACTACCACCTTCAAACCTCTCAAGCTCCTGATTGCTCTGCCCATCAACATGGCAAACAACAATCTTACCTTCCTTAACCTCAATAACATAATTCCCTCTTGAATCTTTATAATCAATCTTCTGCTTCCTATGCTTAGCAAGCATATCCTCAATCTGCTGATAATAATGATTATAAATCTGCGCGCTCCCAGAAACAATAGTAAGGATACCAGCCTCAACCCCTACTTCATCAGCAATCTTCTTCTGTATTGCAGCACACCCATAAGCATTCTCTGGCCATCCTTGAGTCATATCATGGCTCCTGAAAAACACAAACAAATTTAATTTCTCATCCTGTATCATAGCTTGCAGCATAGCAAGGCATGGGCTGCTCTTATGTTTCCTCATCAACTCATCTTGTGCATGCCATGTAATCCCAACAACAGCCTTAGAATAAGGATCTCTCTTAAGCACCTCAATCATATCCTGCAGCTGGTCAATCTCACAGTATTCTTTCTTATAACTAACATTAGCATCAAGGTGAACTCCTTTTCCAAACTCAAAATCCTTATACTCTTTAGAGTTAACCAACTCCTTAATCTCCTCAGCAGAAGGATAATAATAAGCCCTCAGCTTATTCCCATAGGTATAAGCCTTCCCTTCAGGCAATATAGGAGACAAAATCTCTTTCTTATAAGCCTCGATCTTCTCTTCAGTCAGTGGAACCAAAAACGGATTAAAAGATAAATCAACATTCTGCGGCTCATGAATAACAGCCACCATATTATTAATCTCCTTAACCCATCTGTCAGTCTCAGCATTCATCAGATTATCCCTTCCATACCTGTAAATATTATGAATAACATCAACCCAGATCTCTGGAATACTATTCCCATGCACAACCAAAGGCCCTCCTTCATAATTCATAGAAACCTTAGACTTCTCATACTCAAAAGTGCAAGGTTTATCAATAAACGGCTCTTTTCTCTCAAGCATCCTAATCAAATCATTAGCTTTCTCCACCTTCTCTTCAAAACTTGCATCAGGCATATCCTTATTCAAATCAATAAGTTTAACATTATCTTTAACCTTTATAACCATTTCAGAAGGAATATTCTTATCAATATAAATAGCATTTTCAAATCCTGGAACCTTCCTGTTCTCATCAATCCCTTTCTCAAAAAAAGCCCTTAGTGCATTAGCACTTGTAAGTTCAACACCTTCTTCACTTTTGGCAGTGCCATCTCCAGACTTAGAAGAATACTCTTCTCCTAACAATATAATATATCTTATGTAAGGATTCCCTAAAATATTCCTCAACATCCCAGTAAGCCCTGATGGCGTATAAAAGTTAGTAGCAATCGCAAGATTCTCCTTATCAAGCTTAGGAATAACAGCATCCCTCATAGTCCATAAGAAAGTCACCGCAACATTAGGACAATCACTTCCTTCATCATCTTTAAAACAATGATAAGCTACTCTATCCTTAACAGCTACAGGCCAACCTTTACTGCCATCGCTGCCTTCTAAGGATTTTATCTCCTCAATCTTAACATTCATCCACTTTTAGAAAAATAAGAATTATATAAATAATACTATACTAGAAAATATATAAAACACAACCTCAACCACCCTTATAATTAGTCAAAGGGATAAGCTCTTCGCTCAACACATCCCCAGAGTCACAACTAAGCTTAATATTCAACGTTGACAATGTATTAGTAATATACGTAATATTCCATATCTGCCCAACATCAAGCCTCTGCAAAAGTACAATAATCTTAGAATAATCCACTTTATACTTCTCTGACCTAACTTTATTAGCAGTTTTCAAAGCCTCTTCAAGCTCAACCTTCACATCATTAAGCTCTAACTTATTGACATTGCTCTCTTCCTTCTTAAACACTTTCTGATCCTCTATAATTTCTACTTTATCATTCACAAACTTAAAAGTTGTAATGCTATCCTTTCCCTTATCATAAAATCCAACCTGCCAATCTTCATCACCAGGAGTAACCTTAAACATATATGACAAGAAACAGCCCTTATTATCTTTTTTCCATTCTTTAAATTCAGAACTCTTTTCCAGTTTTTCATAAATCTCTTCAGGTTTCATTTGTTTCAAATACTCCTTCGCTTGTGGTGGTTGTGTTCATATTATCAATACAAGTTATTTAGGGTATTTGGAACACTAAAAATACCCCATCCTTTTGGATGGTTGGGATTTTTATTTTAATTGCTCAATCTCCTCTTTAACATCTTGTTCAATCCTTGTGCCAATCTCTTCCACAACCTTGCTTCCAAGAAAAGAGCCAAGCTTCCCTGACTTTTCTATCCCCAACTCATTGCAAAATCCATAAAGGAACCCTGCAGCAAAACTATCACCTGCCCCAGTAGTATCAATAGCATTAGCTTCAACAGCCTCAATCTTAAAAACATCTTCTCCATTCTTAATAATAGAACCTTTGCTCCCCAACTTAACAACAGCATCCTCAGCATCCTCAGCAATCTTATGCAATGCCTCTTCAGGCTCTAAACCAGTAAACGCCTTAGCCTCTTCCTCATTAGCAAAAACAATATCTGCATAATCCTTAACAACCTTCTTAAACTCTTCAAGATTCCTCATAATCAATGCAGGGTCGCTCAAATCAATAGAAACTTTAACACCATTACTCTTAGCAACATCCATTGCATGAAAACAAACCTCTTTAAGCTTAGGATCCTCCAATTGATATGCCTCTATATGAAGAACCTTACTTGCGATAATATCCTCTTCACTAACATCTTCCTTCTTCAGCTCGAGAGCCGCCCCCAGATGAGTTGCAAATGTCCTCTCACTATCGTCTGTAATAAACGAAATAACATTCCCAGTCATCTTGCTGCTCTTAGCAAGGTTAGCAATAACTCCCTCTTTAACAAGGATATCCTCAAACATTCTACCTTGTTCATCATTTCCTACAACCCCGCAGAACGCTACACTACCACCTAACATAGCAACACCAGCAGCAACATTCACAGAAGAGCCACCAGGCCCAGTCTTTAATATATTATCTTTAACACCTTCAAAAAACCTTTTTGACTGTTCCTCATCAACAAGATGCATATCCCCTTTCTTTAGATTAATCTCTACTAATTTCTCATTCTCCACTTTAGTATAAACATCCATCAATGCATTACCAATTGCATAAACATCATACTTTTTCATCTTAAGATTTGTAAACCTAGCGTATTTTAAAAATATATCTTTTTCCAAATGTTAATCCTTTCCCTTAGAATACACCAAAAACCTATTTCCTAAAATCACCATTCTTTTATCTTCCTTAAGCCCACTAAGCCCTGAATTCGCACCGCTCATAACAAGTTTCCCCTTCAACTCTTCCACCATCTTCTTCTCAAATCTATAGCTCAAATTATCAGGAAAGCAATAAACAACCTCAAACCTTGACACATCATACTCATAAAAATCTTTGTTAACAAACTCACAGTTCAACCCCAACTCTTCTTTAATCTTCACACTCATCTCATAAAGCTCTTTATCAGATTCTATCCCTACAGCATTTGTAAACAAAGAAGCAATCGCAGTAACCCTTCCATCTCCTGAGCCAACATCAATAAAACTCCTATAACATTGCAGCCTAATCTTCCTAAACAATTCAAAAACCTCTTCACAAACAGAAATCCCCCAAAAACCATTAGAAGTTTCCCTTAATGGAAGTACACCCTTATTCAACAAAGAATCAGTAAACTCTCTATACTTATCAACAATCAAAGAAAATCTGTCAGGCATTTACTCAGCCTTTTTCTCTTCAGGCTGTTTATCTTCTCCAACGGAGTTGGTGCTGGACGTAGTCAGAGCATTCTTTACTTCCTCTTTTGGTGCTTCTTCCTTCTTCTCAGCTGGCTTTTCTTCTGCTTTCTTTTCCTTAGCAGCTTCTTTCTTCTCAGGCGCTTTCTCTTCGCCTTCCTTTCCTTCACCCTCTTTACTTCCAAAAGCGTCAGCTAACTTCTTACTGCCTTCCTTAACAACCTGAAGATTAATCTGAGAAATGCTTTCATGAATAGTATTGCCGCACACAGTCTTTCTCTGCCTTGTACCCTTCCCTTTCTTCTTAAGCCCAATACCCTTAACAGCCAATATCTTCTTCCTTGCTGAACCACTAACATCCTTTCTCATAGGAAAGCCTGCAGAATCAGAGCCTCCTGTAATCAACAGCTCATAACCAGCAAGGTTAATAGTCTCACCGCTAACTTTATCTCCTATCTTCTTACCCATAAACATCTTACTGTCAGGGTCATTAATAACTGTTTGATAGCTCTTTCCAGCTTTTTCCGAAATTGTAAGTTTGAAATCCACCATTATATAATCACCAAGTATAGAAATTCAACATTCATTTAAATAGTTTTGGGATTTACCACCATTTAAGCAGCCTATCAGGCTTGCAGCTCTCAACCTCATCATTAAAAAAGGGAAAAATCTTGCAATTCTCCGGTCTAATCTTATAGATTCTGCACCAATACTTATCGTCCTTTAAATCAGAAAACACACATCTGCTATTCCTCCTCTTCATAGCATCCTTCACCTTAGACTTAGGCTCCAACGGGTCAAGCGCAGCAAACTCCTCCTTTCCATACCCAGCCTTTTCAATCTTCTCAACATCCTTCTTAGAAAGCTTAACAATCAATTTACAGCATTCACCGCACTGCTTGCACTTAAAATCCTTTTTAGTAACCATCAAAGAGAACAAGCTAAATTAATATTTAAGTGTATTGGAATAAATCATAACAACTCCCTAAGTTCATATAAGGAGTTAACAGTCAAAGAAGCCTGAATATCAGGAAATTCATGCTCATTCCTTAACACTAATACATCAAACACCTGAGCATTCTTTGCAGCCGAAACATCTTCATCAGCATTCCCCACATAAACAGCTTCCTCCTTCTTTACTCCAAGAATGCTTAAGCATTCTTCAATCCCATGAGGGTCAGGTTTTGGCTTTATTCCACTAGAAAGCTGCGCTCTCACAAAAGCATCAAAATATTCTTCCCCTATCATATCCACTTCAAGCGACATAATATGCAATGGGGCTCCTGTAACTATCCCTACTTTGTAACCCTTCTGCTTTAACTCCTTAACAAAACCAACATCATCATACACTCTTGTAAGCTGTTTTCTTAGATCTATGGTATCACACTGTCTAAATGTTTTCCAGAATAAGTCAACATCTACTTCAAAATGTTCTTTGATAATATCATCTCTTCTTGTTTCAAACCAGAACCTATCAATGTAATGTTTAGAAGAACTAGTTCCCAATTCTTTTAGTGTTTGCCCAACAATCTTATATCTATACTCAGGCATTGTATGCACAAGAGTCCCATCCAAATCAAAAACAACAGCTTTATATGCCATAAGAAAAAGAATTAGCGTTGTCTATATAAAACTTATTTCTTCTTAGTAATCCCTTTAATATACTCTATAAACTCCATAGGTATCGGCATAATAATAGTGCTATTCTTCTCAGTTGAGATATCGCTAATAGTCTGGAACAATCTCAACTGCAAAGCCACAGGCTCTGATGCAATCGTCTTTCCAGCTTCAGCAAGCTTCTGCGCAGCCTGCTGTTCACCTGTTGCAAGAATAATCCTTGCCCTCCTGTCTCTTTCAGATTCAGCCTGGTGAGCCATAGCCCTTTTCATTGTCTCAGGTAATTCAATATCCTTAATCTCAATCTTCTTAACCTTAATACCCCAAGGGTCAGTATCCTTATCAACAATCTGCTGTATCTTATTTGAAAGAACCTCTCTTTTCTGTAGAATCTCATCAAGCTCAAACTCACCCACAATATTTCTCATCGTGGTCTGTGCCAACTGTGAAACCGCATACCCAAAATGCTCAACCTCAATCACAGCCTTCTCAGAATGCTCAACCTTATAATACAGCACAGCATTAACCTTCAAACTAACATTATCCTTAGAAACACATTCCTGGCTAGGCACGTCAACAGCTTTAACCCTCATATCAATCCTTTCCCATGTCTGTATAAGGGGGATAACCAGCTTCAATCCAGGATTAAGAACACCGGAATACTTACCTAAAGTAAACAGAACACCTCTCTCATACTGTTTAACAACCTTTAAACTTGCAAATATAATAGAAACGACCACAACAATAAACGGAATGCTTATGTTAGGGAAAAGCGACATTTTAGAAAAAGGTAAGATAGGGTTGTTAATATAATTTATGTTTTTACTTAATATTCTCCAAAATCCCCTCCAAACTCTCCTCACTCATCTCCCCTTTATACATCTTAGCGCTCTTAATCATCTTCTTCATACTAATCTTAATTTTCTTCTTCTTCAGCAACTCAGAAACCTTCTTCAAACAAACAAACTGACAAAACTGTGTAACATTCTTCGGCTTCAAACTTCTATGGCATCTCTCAAAATCCAACAAAGTAACTTTCAAATTCTTCCCAACAATAACATGCTTAACTGGATGATGCATCTCTTCCTTATTAACACCCAGTTTATCCAAAACAAAAAGCTGCTCAAACACTGCTGTTATAACCTTAACAATATCTCTCTTACAAGCTCTCCCCAAAAAGTCAAGAATAAACTCTCCTTCAACAAACCTATAAGCAAAGTATTCCTTCTCCTTAACCAAAAGTTTAGGCCCAATCCCTCGATTATTCAGCCTTTCAAGCCAGTTCCTTTCATTCCCAATCCTCTCAATCGCTTCACTCTCAGGATTCTTCACTTTAATCGCAACCTTCTTGCCATCAAACTTCCCAGTAAACAACATTCCTCTATGTCCTCTCTCCAAAAACTTAATCTTCTCAAACCTCTTCTCCAGCTCAACAAGAATCTCTGACTTCCATAAAAGATAAACATACAGCTTCTCAAAAAAGAAGCTCTTCTCCTCCAACAACTCAAATCCAAGCAAATTCTCTTTAACAAACCCATCAACCTTCTCTTTATTAGTAAGCGAAGAAAACAACAACAAAACCTTCCCATCAGGCTCAAGATAATCGCCAACTTCTCTAATAAATCTCTCAACAACTTCATACCCATGCTTCCCGCCGCAATGCGCAATATCTTTATCCTCCTTATCTTTAGGAAGATACGGCGGATTAAACACAATCAAATCAAACTTACCCTTAACATCCTTAAACAAATTACCCTTAAAAAACCTAATCTTCTCATCCTTAACATTTTTCTTACAATACTTAATAGCCTTCTCATCAATATCAACACCAACAACCGTCTCAGCATTCTTAGCAGCCTCAACAGCTAATACACCAGAGCCTGTACCAATATCTAACACACTTCCTTTTGAATACTTGTCAATATACTTCATTAACAAAAGTGAATCTTCTAAAGGTTGATATACCATAAAGATAATTACTGGTTTAACAAGAATATAAGGTTTTTGTTTTAAACTGTAATTATTAAATAAACGATTCAGAGACTTAAACTTATATTCTAAAACCATCACTTTTATATAGCCACATTAATTCTCAACAAAACAATGGTAAAAAGAAGTATAATCAAAATAGACGAAACCAAATGCAACGGTTGCGGCAAATGCATCCCCAACTGCCCAGAAGGCGCATTGCAAATAATAGATGGCAAAGTAAGATTAATCAGTGACTTATTCTGTGATGGCTTAGGCGCTTGCATAGGTCACTGCCCTGAAGGCGCAATAACCATAGAAGAGAGAGAAGCAGAACCCTATGATGAAAAGAAAACAATGGAAAACATTGTAAAACATGGAGAAAACACAATCAAAGCGCATCTAAAACATCTCAAAGATCATGGAGAAACAAAACTGCTCAATGAAGCGGTAGAATATCTCAATGAAAACAATATAAAAATCACAATGGAGGAAACTAAAATGAAAGAAGATTTACCCTGCGGCTGTCCAGGAACACAACTAAGAGAATTAAAACCCAAAAATAACCAACCTTCTTCTGAACAAGAATCAGAACTAAGGCAATGGCCTATCCAACTCAACCTTCTCCCACCATCTGCACCATTCTTTCAGGACTCAGACTTATTAATAGCAGCAGACTGTGTTGGCTTTGCAAACCCAAACCTACAAAGCCAATTAATCAAAGGAAGATCACTAGCAATAGGCTGCCCTAAACTTGATGATATAGAAGAATACAAAGAAAAAATAAAAGGAATAATAGAAATGAACAATCTTAACACAATAACCGTTGCAATCATGGAAGTGCCATGTTGCTATGGACTATACAGTATTGTTGAAGAAGCATTAAATGAATCAGGTAAAAGAATAACTCTAAAACAGATAACTGTTGGGGTTGATGGACATATTAAAGAATAATTATTTCTTGTTCTTATTCTTCCACAAAAACCTTCCAACAATCACAACAAACAAAGCAAAAATAGTCACCCCAAGAATATTTGCATACTTCCAGTCAATAAGCAGGTCCTGGAATGAATAGAAGTATTGTTTTGTTCCAAGAAAATCCCATGTATTGAATATAGCAGTCCCTTTAAAAATAATTAGTATACTCCCTATTATTATAAACAAAGACCCAGAAATAAGATTAGTAGAATGCACATTGAACTCTTTTCCTAAAACTGAAAACTTAAACATCTTCCCTTTAATGAGCTTGCTCTCAGAAAGCTTAAACTTATCATAGAACACTGAAAAAAGAAACAAAGGCACAAGATTACCTAAAGAATAAAAGAACAGTAGCAAACCTGAATAAAACATATTATGAAGGATCGCTCCAATCCCCAAGATACCTCCCAATATTGGACCTAAGCAAGCAGTCCATCCAATAGCAAAAAACACTCCAAACAGAAAAGTTCCTATAACGTCATTCTTAAACTTATGATGAAACTTAATAAAAGAAGAAAATCCTTTACCCAACAAAGACATAACACCCAATACTATCAAAAACAATCCAGCAATACTAACCAGCCAGCTGCTTTGTACAATCATCAAAGACCTCTCTCCAATATATCCTGCAATCAAGCCCATTGCAACAAACACTGTTGAAAACCCTAAAAAGAAAACCAAAGTCATCTTTGTAATATTCTTCTTCTCTTTAAACGTATAAGAAAAATAAGCAGGCAGAAATGGTAATATACAAGGAGATAAAATCCCTAAAATTCCTGCAACAAAAGCCACAAAAAATGAAATCTTAACAGCAAAATCCATAGTGCTTTGCTTATTAAAATCAATAATCCTCTGTAATCCAATAGGTATCTCAGACTGTGCAAAAACATAAGATGAAATAATAACAAGAAATATAAAAAAAATAAGAAGTTTTTTAGTCTTCACTTTTCATCACTTTTTATTTTTTTACTCTTCAGAATAAAACATAAAATAATTATTAATATAAAAGCAGTCAAAGCCATCATTGGAATAGTAATATAACCATAATGAAAAAAGTATTTAGCAGTACATGAAGTTCCATCTGCTGAACAAGAAGCTGAATAAGTCAACCTTTGAATAGCATAATGATATGCAGCAATAAATCCTCCTATTATGCTCATAGGTATTGCATAGTGAACAACACTACGTGTTTTTTTAATTAAAGCTGTCCCAAACAAAATAACCAGTGGATACATAAAGATTCTTTGAAACCAACATAATTTACAGGGTTCATAACCAGCAATCTCAGAATAAAATAAACTCCCAGTTGTAGCGATTAGTGCAACAATAAAAGCAAAGAGTAAAGCATTTTTCTTTAAAAATCCGGAAACTTTAATCTCTTTCTTAAAGATAAAAAGAATAAGGAAATACCCTATCAAAATATTTCCAAAAATAGTCAATAAAGATAAAATATTTGTAACATTTGATGTTAAAGTCATTTTGTTTTTCCTCCGTAATATTTTTTATTCTATGCTACATCCGCTAAACGCGCTCAATTGTTCCAATGAATGTACTCTTTCTTTCCTGCTTCCGTCTGCAAACTCCCATGTAGGATAAACTTTTATATCCTCTTCTATACATATTTCTGTTTTTCCTTCTCTATTAGGAAGCGAACATTCAATATAATTCACATAACCAAAAGAATTTCCAAACATATCCTTTTGGTTAGCGCAATGCGGACACCAATATCCCCCATACATCTTAACACCTTTCTCTGTAAGGCATTGTGCAAAACTATCATAATTAATGCTTGAGCATCCAACCATAACCAAGACTGAACAAATCAAAACAATTCCTAATATTTGTTTAATATTCATCTTTAACCATCTCACTTAGATAATAATTTTTCTTCTTCAATAATTGTAGCTGAATAAGGATCATGAATACTCGCAACAATCACATCCTTGCTTGTAACATCAGAATCATATGTAACACTCATAGTTGTTCCTGAAGTTTCTACTTCCAAGACCCCTAAAACACTTTTAACATCATACTCTATAGAAGGGCCGCAAGAGCCGCAGAATACCCCCTCAATCTCTAACACAATCAATTTCTTTCCTTCCTGCTCAGGCTCAACCTTAATATTAGCCATCTCAGGCATACCATGAGATTCAGCCATCTCTTTAAGATTGCCTAAAGGCTTTTGCTCAACAGGCAATTTATTATACACAGATGCTGCAACTGGAGCAATAACAAGATAATTAATGACTGCCCATGATCCTCCCATGATTATTATTGCAATCACAATACTTTTCCAGTTCTGTTTAACTGCATTAATACTGCAAGTTCCGGATTTACGTTTTACAAGATATAGGCTTATCAGTATCATAAGAACAATTCCTGAAACAATACTAACTATATGGAATTGATGCATCACTGCCATACTAACAGCTGTTCCAAAGCCTAACAAAACAAGAATAATAGGAGCAATGCAACAAGTTGTTGCAGTAAACCCTCCTACGACCCCTGCCCATAAATAATTCTTTTTACCTTCTTTCATTTAAATCAAAAGATTTTCCATCCTGCCACAGCAGCACCAAGTCCTACTACAGCTACAACAAGTCCATATGTAACAAATGCTCCATGATTGTGATGTCCCGAATCCATATTATTCATACCACTCATTTCAGATTTCATTTGGTCACTCCCGCCAAAAAGAGCCATATGCATATCAGGAGGCAGCAACGAAAAAATAATCCCTCCAATTCCAACTACTAATCCAATAATAACTAAAATCTTATTCATATTTTATCACCTCTACATACAATAAAGAGAAAACAAGAAAGAATCCAAAGACTTTTCTGAATAATCATTTTATTCTGTTCTACTTCCAACAACCTTTCCATCAGTCAGATTCTTATAAGGTTGGTTAGCAATCTCAACCTTTCTAAACACATAGTTTCCATCAGACTCTTCAGTTCCAACTTCTACCCATGCGCTTACTAACACAGGATATTCCTCAATATCTCCTGTAATTATTATAGTAGGAACAAGATTTATACTATATTTCTCCACCAATTCCTTCCCTTCTTCACTGGAAACATCTAACTCATCCTCTTCTTTGAATGTGATTCCCATCCTTTGTAAAACAGGGCTGTGAAATTCTCCTCCATCATAACATTCCTCACAAGTTTCATCACTTAATATTATCATAGAAATTAATCCCTTAATAGCCTCTTCTTCAATGCTATAATAAGGAGAACTAACCTCCCTCATAACATATGATCCATCTCCTTCAACACTTCCAAGCTGGCTCCAGCTCTGTACAATATTAGGATAAACCTCAGCTTCCTTATCCATTATAATTGTAGGAATCTTTTCAACACTATACTTCTTCACTAATTCCTTCCCTTTTGTGCTATCAACATCTATCTCTTCGCTCTCTTCAAGGATTAATCCTGATGCGCTTAACTGGCTTATTAACGGAGCTAAATCAATGCAATCATCGCAACTCTCTTTCTTAAGATGCACCAATGATATCTTCCCTCTAACCATTCCAGTCTTAGTTTCAATAAACGGTGGTTCTAAACTGGTAAACACATATGCATCACCGCTCTCTTTTCCTATCTCTCCAAGAGTCCTTTTCAATGAAGAAGACTTATCAATCTCTCCAGTCACGATTACTGTAGGAACCTTCTCAATAGTATGCTCTGCAATAAGCGCTTTAGCCTCTTCAGAAGAAAAATCAATCTCTTTGCTTGTCACACTCACACCAATTGACTCAATAACTTCCACAGCTGAATTAATATCATAACAATCTTTACATGAGCTTGTAGAAATCACTGTTAAACTAATCTCAGCAGGCTTTGCAGCCTCTTTTACATTAGCAATCTTTTGATCAAGTGTAATATTAATAGACAATGTCTGTGAAAGGTTATATAACATAAATAGAATCAAAACTACTCCTAAAGTTATATACATTCTATTATAAAACGATCTATTTGGAACTCTCCTCTTCTTATGATGAGTTTTATGATGTTTTCTATGTTCATGATGCTCTTCAGATTCATGGTGGTGACTTTGTTTATGGTGTTCTTTATGCTCATGATGTTCTTCCATTCTTTATTCCTCCTTTAATCTCTTTTATGACATTCTCACAAATATAAAAAGATAAAATAACGGTTGAACTTAACAGCCGCCAACCATCTGTGGCAAATCCTTTATACTGCTAGGCAGACTGGACACTCTCTTGCCACTTCCAGAAGAAGGAGTGGTAGTAAGAGCTGTGTTCCCTGAAGAAGAACTTATTACACCTAATTCTCCTCCTGTCAATTTTGCTTTAAGTCCATTCAACTGAACTGCTTGAACAACTGAAATAAGCACAAGCACAGCCAATATTACTGTAACAATTGTTGTTTGTTTCATTCTATTTACCTCCTAAGTTTATATGTTTCAAAAATCATCTTTTACTCAAATTTCACATCCTGTTAATGAAGCCAATCTTTCAAAAGACTGCACAGTCTCATAACTCTTCCCATTAATAACCCATGTAGGTCTTTTATTAAGATTCTCATTTACTTCATAATGAATATATTTGAAAGACTTTCCAAACATATTCTTTTGCGCGTTTGTATACTGGCACCAATCCTCTCCATACATAACAGCACCTTTCTCTGTAAGGCACTTTGCAAAGTTATCATACCTTCCAGGTGAAAGCAATCCATAGGTAACCACAGCAGCAATGACTGAAAAGAATACCAGAGCAATAATAATCACTCCTTTTTTTTTCTTAGCAGCCTTTTCTTTATCCAGCCTTAAATTATCCTCTCTATGTTGGTGCTCTTTTAAAACCTCTTCCTTATTCTCTTCTTTTGGTACATACTGCATTTTCTTTGTTAATCTAACATCCGCCTCCTATTGGGCCTGATGGTGCTGGATAGCTGCCTTGAGTTGAACAACCTACTACAAATATAACAACTACTAACAACAATAAAATAAAAATCATTGTGCTTTTTTTCATTTTTTGTCCTCCTAACTTATTCTTAACAACCTCCTACCATTCCAGGCAGGTTATCTAATGATGACGTGTCTCCTCCAGCAAGATCTGCTCCTAGTCCTATCATATTCTTTGGGAACCAAAGAGTTTTCCATCTCATAGCCTCTCTAAGAATTTCACCATCACTATAATCTGTATATGCTGAGAGATATAAAGACAAGCTTAGTATTCCTGGATTATGCGCACAACCACATTTAGAATTTCCTTTTTTATCTGCGCCAGCTGGACCTATTCCACAACAGTATTCACATGATATACCATAAGGGTTTGAAGCCAAGTTTACAAATCTTTGGAATGCTTCAGGATTGCTTTTTTCTACTTCTGCTTTTAATCCCCTATACATTTTTGCTAATACGTTTAAAGCTGTAACAGGATCATCAAAACTTACTCCAAGCTCTTCACCATACTCCGGTGTTCCTATAGGGAACATTACTTCCATAACACCATCTCCATCTAACCCTTCTAATGGGAAAACTGCTGCGATCGTATGAGCTGTTGATTTTATTTCTTCTAAGTTTATATCTGATAAGTCCTTATTCTGTGAAAGACTTGTTGATCCGCTGCTTGTTTTAGTTTCTGAGTTTGATGCCTGATTAACTCCTCCAGCAGAAACGCCAGTAGTTACCATGCCTGAAATAGCATTCATCTGAACCTCATTAAACAACAGAATCAATACCAAAGCTACGATTAATGTAACAATAGATTTAGTGATTAACTTCCCTTCATTATCATGCCTATGATGATGTTCATGTTTAATGTGATGGTGTTCTGTACCATGTTTTTCTTCATCTTTCCTGTCTTCTTCCATGTTTATTACCTCCTATAATCTTATTATTATATTTGATAATGTTAGTTGTTTTTATTAACTTTTCTATTAAATATTTATTTTTAACTACAACAATTCTTTCTTTATATCTCTTAGATTATTAATCTTCTATATAAATAAGGACAAATATTAGTGAAAAAACAGGGGAAATTTTTAAAATAATGCTATATATAGCCTATAATCGGGTATCATGATGTCTTCAATATTCTTTGAAAGGGTAAAAATACTGAAAAGCAACAAGTTATTGTTAATTACGCTAATTTCATTAGTCATAATAGGATCAATTATATTAGTCAATTATCTTTCATTTTCAGATATTGAAGAGGTAATAATAAACCAGTTAAAGGAAAATCAATTAATAAAAACAGAACATATTGCAAGCCAGACAGAAAACCACATTCTTCAGGTAAAAGATGAACTTATCACTCTTAGCAAATTTCCAGTAATGGAAACATTTGACATCACCAAATGCAATGATAATATGAAACTAGTCCATGAAAAAATCGAAGGAAAAATCGATTCACTCATAAGAGTAGATAAAGCTGGTAATGTAGTAGAATGTTCTTCACCTTCATTTTCAGATTATTTGGGCATGAACATCCAAAACAAGGACTATTTTAAGATACCCAAAGAAACAAGCGAGCCCTTCATAGCAGGCTCAGTCAATCAAGGCAGTAATCTACAGATTATTGTTTCCGCTCCCTTATTTGAAACAACAAAATACACCCCTTATCCAAATTTCGTTGGAGAATTCAAAGGAACGCTACTAAGCATTGTTGAACTTAACAAATTATATGATCTTTATTTTCATCCAATTATAAGAACTGGTGAAAACTATTTTTTATTAATTGATATGAGTTCTAAAGAAACAATTCTAAAAAGCAGCCAATTAGAAGATTACTCAGAACTAGAAAACAATTACAATAATCTGTTAAAGAAAGGTGGTTTGGACACTATTTCGCATTTTGAAGGCTTCGGTGAAACCATAATAACTTCATCTGACATATATCTTGGTTCAGAAACCTGGAGGCTTATTCTTTTGACTCCTTTAGACAATGTTGGAAAAGAGATAAGGATTATGCAAAGAAGGCATCTCTTTAGTTTAGGCTTTGTAATAGTAGTTATAACCACAATTTTCTTCTTTATTTTCTCCTTATACAAATCCAAAGAAAAAGTTCAGATGGAATTAGATAAAACCAATGTTACTTTGGAAAAGCTGGGAATAAACATAGGGACAGAAGAAGACAAATACACTCTTGCAGACATAAGCCTTGATGCGGGAAAAGTTTATCTTGTAAAAGAAGATGATGAAAACCATGCGCACGAGTTATTCATCAGCTCTCTGAACAGAGGTTTTGCTGGTTTAGGTGTTGTTAGGGAAGACCCAAGAGCCATCAAGAAGAGATATAATCTCCATAAAACTTCATTTGTTTGGCTGACATACACAAGAGTAGAAGGAATACCCTGCGAAAATAATATTGAGAATCTATCAAAGTTAATCTCAGAATTTGTTAAAAAGAGCGAAAAGAGCGTTATTTTACTGGACAGGTTAGACTACCTCTTAACAGAAAACCAGTTTGAAGACATACTTAAGAACATTCATGCCTTAAAAGACCTTGCAACACAACACGACTGCATAATCATCTTATCTGTAAACCCTGAACTGATTCAAGAATCACATCTTAAAGCAATAGAAGCAGAAACCATAGACCTCTATGGAAAACACCTAAAGAAAAAAGTAGAACTATCTGAATTAGAACTAAACATTCTAAAATACATTAATGAAAACAATGTGATTAACAAATTAGTCTCCTACAAAGACATCACAATTAACTTCAAAATCACCAAACCCACAACACGAGTCAAAATAAGCAACCTTCAAAATATTGGATTATTACAGGTTGAGCAGAAAGGCCGGTTTAAATCCATAAAAATAACATCTTCTGGCAGAAGGATAATCAGCTGATTTTCCCCTATTCTTTCACTATTTTTTATTATTTTATTTATATTTGGCTAACTATAAAAAGAAAAACCCTAAATAGTACTGTATCATATTATTTTTAATATATACATTAATATTGAGAGAAATTAGCAAAAGATAAAAAAGAAATGGAGGTAATAAAAATGAAAAAGACAAACCTTCAGATAGCTGGAATGACATGCGCATCCTGCGCAGTCACAATCAACAAATCCCTATCAAAGTCTAAAGGTGTTAAAGAAGCCAACGTAAACTTCTCTACAAGCAATGCTTCTGTCTTATATGATGAAACTTTAATTTCAGAAAAAAAATTAATAACCATAGTCAAAAACACTGGCTACAAAGCGTCACCAGGCTCAGAAGAAGAAAACATAAAAAAACATGAACTAATGCAAAAAGAAGAAATAAAAACTTTCAAAAACAAATTCATTCTAAGCCTATTCTTCGCCATCCCTGCTTTCATAATCGGCATGGTTTTCATGTGGCTTGATATAACAATTCCTTATCAAGATTATATTTTATGGTTCTTAGCAACACCTGTCCAGTTCATAGTAGGCTGGTCATTCTATAGGGGTGCATGGAACGCATTAAAAAACAAAACAACCAACATGGACACTTTAATAGCAGTAGGCACAAGCGCTGCATACTTCTTCAGCGTATATGCTATCTTATTCAACCCTGAACTAGGCCAATACTTTGAAACCTCAGCAATCCTCATAACCTTAGTCATAATGGGAAAATTCCTTGAAGCCATAGCAAAAGGGAAAACCTCTGAAGCAATAAAAAAGCTCATGGGTTTATCTCCTAAAACAGCAACAGTAATACGAAATGGGAAAGAAATCAAAATAAAAATAGACCATGTTGTTGAAGGAGATATAATCTTAGTAAAACCCGGAGAAAAAATCCCTGTTGACGGAAAAATAACTGATGGCTCTTCATCAATAGATGAAAGCATGGTAACCGGGGAAAGCATGCCAGTTGAAAAGAAGGAAGGTGACATAGTAACCGGAGCCACCATAAACAAACAGGGTAGCTTTAAATTCAAGGCAACAAAAGTAGGAGAAAACACCACTTTATCAAGAATAATAAAGCTCATAGAAGAAGCTCAGGGGAAGAAAGCTCCAATCCAGAGATTTGCCGACACAATCTCCTCTTATTTTGTGCCAATCGTAATAATCATTGCAATATTAACCTTCTCTTCCTGGCTCTTTCTATTTGAAAAAGACATAAAATTTGCTCTAATCGCTGCAGTCTCTGTCCTTGTAATAGCTTGCCCCTGCGCTTTAGGCCTTGCAACCCCCACAGCCATAATGGTAGGAACAGGCAAAGGCGCTAAAAAAGGAATCCTCATCAAAGGAGGAGATGCCCTTGAAACAGCACACAAGCTAAACTCCATCATCTTCGATAAAACAGGAACAATAACAAAAGGCACGCCTGAAGTAACAGACATAGTTCCCATCAACATCAAATCTGAAAACAAATTGCTTCAACTAGCAGCAAGCATAGAAAAAAACTCTGAGCATCCACTAGCAGAAGCAATTGTAAAAAAAGCAAAACAAAACAAACTTTCTTTAGGAAATCCTAAAGGATTCAGGGCAATCCCTGGTCATGGCATAAAAGCCAAGCTAAACAAAACTCAGTATTACTTTGGCAATTCAAAGTTAATGATAGACAACAAAATAAACATAAAAAAACTAAAATCCAAAATAGGACCTCTTGAAGAACAAGGTAAAACTGCTATGATCCTCTCAGACTCAAAAAAAGTTATTGGAATAATAACAGTAGCAGACACTATCAAAGAAACATCCAAAGCTGCTGTTAAAAAATTACAAAACATGAAAATCTCTATTTACATGATAACCGGAGACAATAAAAGAACTGCCAATGCAATCGCCAAGCAGGCAGGCATAAACCATGTATTTGCAGAAGTCTTACCTGAAGACAAAGCAAAATATGTAAAAAAGCTTCAGAAGAAAGGAAAAGTTGCTATGGTAGGTGATGGAATAAACGATGCTCCAGCACTAGCTCAGGCAGACATAGGCATCGCCATGGGATCTGGCACAGACGTTGCTATGGAAACAGGAAACATTGTACTAATGAGAAACGATCTCTTAGATGTACCAAGATCAATCAGATTAAGCAAACTAACAATGTCAAAGATAAAGCAGAACATGTTCTGGGCATTATTCTATAATACTTTAGGCATACCGTTAGCTGCAGGAGCCCTCTACCCTTTCACAGGCTGGCTCCTATCCCCTATAATTGCAGGAGCAGCAATGGCAATGAGCAGCGTAAGCGTTGTAAGCAACTCCTTACTGCTCAAACATAAAAGGTTATAGTCTATTTTTATTTCTTCTTTCCCTTCTTTGGTTTAAGCTTTTCTGCTTTTGGACTGCATACACCGCACGTACAGTTTTCTGCAAGCTTCTTATTCAGCACAGGGCAGAACACAAAAGCCAAGAATATCAGTATAGTCAGCCACAACCCATTTAACATAGCGTTGCCAACACCCAACAAACTCAACAACAAAGCAAAGAAACCCCATGTTGCCACTCCAGATATAACACAAAAACCACCACATTTTCCGCACATTTTTTCACCTCTTTTTTAAAATCAATATGCAATTAAGCCATTTATAATCCTTTACCTTTAAAAACCTTTTCACCTCTTTTCTTATATAAACGTCCAATTCAATGTTATTATAATCAAAGTATAAACAATAACTCCTATTGTAAAGGATAAAGGTTTTCCTTCCTTACCTGAAGGTATAGAATGTCTGATAATCGTGAACAGCAATATTCCTATAACAGTCCCTAACAAAGCATAATATATCATAGGAATTATATTTACAAAGCTTGCAAACAAAACCCCTAACAATGTAGACATTGATAACACAAACCTAATAGCCATGAACTTAGTCTTATCTACGGGCAAAGTACTCACAGCTGTATAAAACAATACTGGAATAAAGAATAATGTCCCTTTCACCCAGCCTTGTTCAACAAAACTGACTATTATCATTCCAACAATGAAATGATAAACAAAAGAAATCACTGTATCTTCTATAGCCAACTCTCTTATTAACTTATCTTTAGGTGAATGCAAATAAATATACTTCTCAACCAAATGAAATGATATAAATCCCAATAACACAAATATAAACAAGAACTTATTAATCTGTATAGCCCCTTCACTAAACTGTGGAAACAAGTCAAGAAAAATATAAGTTATAGAAATTCCTGCAGAAAAAGAGATTAATTGAGCATAATATTTTGTCTCCTTCAAATTAAGATGTTCACTAAGATAATGTGTAATTCCCATTACCAATCCAAAAATTATTGCTATCATAACCTACAATTTCACCTCATTTCTAAAACCTAACTTCTCCTTTTATCTATTCCATACCATAATTCATTTATTAAACTGTCGAAATTGCAATAACCATTTCCACAAAATATAAAAAGAAGGAAATTCAGTATAAAGGTATTGGGGGTAATTATGCTATATAAAAAAAAGTCATTAACAATCACCATTCTCTTACTCCTCTTACTCATTTCAGGGTGTGGCATAACAGGCGGAATAGTCCGCGCACCCAGGCAAAAAGCAGTCAGAGAACCAGTAGCAGCAGGCCAATTCTATCCTCAAAATAGTAATGAACTCTACAGCCTGATCAAATCCTTTCTGGACAATACTGAAAAAACTATATCAGAAGAAGTCCATGCGATAATAGTGCCTCATGCCGGATACCAATATTCAGGGGAAATAGCTGCTAAAAGCTTTAAACAATTAGACAGGCAATATGAAAGAGTATTCGTAATTGCCTCTAACCATAACTCCGACATTAACTTTAATGGCATATCCCTTCCAATCAAATATACTCACTATAAAACTCCTCTTGGAGAAACAGAAATTTCCAAAACATCTTATGAACTATTAAACACCAAATCCGGCTTATTCAAATCAGTAGAAGGAGCGCATGACATGCAAATGATAGAAGTTGAGCTTCCCTTCCTCCAGGCATTAAACCCTAACTTTAAGCTCATCCCTATGATTTTGGGAAAATTAACAGATAATCAAATTGAAGAATTTGTAAACAAACTATTAGAATATGATGATGGAAAAACACTATACGTATTCAGTATTGACTTATCCCATTACTATCCTTATAATGAAGCGCTTAAACTTGACGGGTTCTGCTTAGGCTCTTTAATGTCCTATAACTATAAAAATATAAATCAATGTATAACTGACGGCAACAACATCTTATTGGCATTCCTTCAGCTAGCCGTCCAAAAAAATCTTGACATCAGTGTGGTTGATTACAAAAATAGCGGTGACACAACAGGAAACAAGGAAAGCGTTGTAGGTTACAGTTCTGTTGTCGCTCACAACAAAACTCCTTTAAGTAATTCAGAAAAATCATTACTGCTTAGTTTAGCAAGAGACACCATTGAATTATACGTTAAAGATAATGAAATGTTAGAGCCTAAGCTTATCTTTACATTCCCAAAACTTTTCAGAAAAAAAGGCCTTTTTGTCAGCTTAGAAAAAGATGGAATATTAAGAGGTTCAATAGGCAGCCTTATGCCAGTCCAGCCTATGTACCTTGCTGTAAGAGATAATGCCATTAACGCAGCCACCAAAGATACCAGGTTTGAGCCAGTCCAGCTAGATGAACTAGACAAAATCACTATAACAGTTTCAGTTTTGGACATACCAATTCTCATCAAAGCAAACAACTGGCAGGAATACCTTGACCAGCTAACTCCTTTAGAAGATGGAGTAATCATTGTATACAACAACAAGCAGTCAACCTATCTCCCTCAGGTCTGGGAACAATTGCCTGACAAAGAAGGATTCTTATCAAGACTATGCTTAAAACAAGGCTCACCAGAAGACTGTTGGAAATCTCCTAACGTTGACATCTATAAATACAGCGCGCAGGTATTCTCAGAATAAACTAACTAACAATCTCAAAACTTATTAGCACAATCTTTACAATCCTGTTTACAACCAGCTTGCTCTTTATTTTCATAATCAATATTCAGTGGCAGCACCAAATCCTTTGCAGTAGAAATAACAATATTCATCTCAACATCCTTAACCTTAGGATTGCCTCTCAAATGATGATTCACAATCCCTTCCAGCCGTTTAAGGTCAGTTGCCATAAACAACAAACAAAGATTATGCCTTCCTGATGTAATCAATGCATTAATAAAAAAGGGACAATCCTTAAACTCCTCTATTATAGCATTCGTATCAGTAGAATTAACATCAACTTTTGCTAAGTTAAGGTCTACAACCTTAAAATTAACTCCATTAACATTATGCAATACTCCTTTCTGCTGAAGCTTCCTTATCCTTGCACCAACAGATGGTTGGCTCAACTTAATGTTCTTTGCAATCTCTTCCTGCGAAACTCTCGGATTTTTAGAAACCATAGAAAGTATAACATTATCTCTCTTATCAAGCCCAAGTTTCTCATAGAACTGTATCTTCTTATCAAATTCTTCCAGTTTCATAAACGTTTCAGGGTCATTAGTCATTTTATATAATATAAGATTAACATAAATACTTAATAAACTTTTCCTTTAATATAAATCTCTCTTTATCCTTTTTCTTATGTTCTAAAGTAATCACTTTTATATATTTTTCATTCTAACTAAGTCATTAGAGGTGAAATAAATGAACCAGAAAATTATCTGCCGTAAAGGCAAATGCTATGAGGAAGATTCAATGGAAACAAAGTTTGACAACATGTTTGATTATACCAACATAGTTGACCAAATCCAGCATGATTTATGGAAATACACAATGGGTTAATATGTCAGAAATATACCACTGGTTTTATAACCAGTGGACGAAGTCCACAATCCAGTTTTGGAAGGTGTTATATTTCTGAGCATGCTCAAGAACCACCAAGAAAAATGGGATGGCTCTAGGCGTAAATCCTTCATGCCACCCATCTGTGATGGGTGGTTCTTGACATTTAACTATAAGCAGCCCTGGGTTTTCCCTCCTTTTTTCCCAGAGCTGTCTTTCTTTTTCCTTAAATTAAAACAAAGATTTAAATGGAAGTATGGATTATAATATTCACTATCTATTTCAAACAAATAAGAAGAATAAACCATTAATATTGGTATAAAAGGTAAAATGGTAACAATAAACGAAAAAGCACCAGACTTTACATCAGATGCTTTAATTAATAATGAAACAAAAAAAATCAGTTTAAGCGATTACAAAGGCAAATGGATCATACTTTTTTTCTACCCTGCAGACTTTACATTTGTCTGCCCCACAGAACTTGGAGAACTGGCAGATAATTATAACAAAATAAAAGAAATAGGTGCAGAAATAATCAGCATAAGCACTGACACTGTATTTGTGCACAAAGCATGGCATGACAACTCAGAAACTATTAAAAAAATAACATTTCCTATGTTAGCCGACCCTACAGGAAAAGTAAGCAAAAGTTATGGCACATACATTGAAGAAGAAGGCTTATCACTAAGGGCGACATTTATCATCAATCCCGAAGGCATTATCAAAGCATTCGAATTCCATGACAACGATATAGGCAGAAGCATTAACGAATTGCTAAGAAAAATCAATGCAGCAAAATTCATAAGGGAACACAAAGGGCAAGTTTGTCCAATGAACTGGCAACCTGGAGAAAAAACATTAAAACCCAGTTTGGAGCTTGTTGGGAAAATATAAAAAAGGTAGTAATAATGAAAGAAACAAAAGAATGTTTTGATTTTGCAGGTAAAAAAGTCTGTAAAGTATGTGGTTGTAAAGATGGCTCTTGCAAATGTGAAATTGAAGAAGAAACGAACAGACCAGAAGAATAATGAAACTTCAGAGGTTTATTTTGAGGAAGGTACCGCACAAAATAAAAACTTTAATGATATTCCAGAAAAGCAGTCATTGGTTGAGCTTATCAGCCTTATTAATGAAGGAGATATAGAGAGTTTAGTTTCATTCATAACAGAGAACAAGGAATTGTGGAACAACTTCATTTCAAGGAGAAGAGAAGAAAAGGTTGAGTTAAAAGGAGCAAATTTCAGGAATAAAAACCTGTCAGGCGTTGATTTTAGTGGAGTTAATTTAAGCAACTCTGATTTTAGAGGAGCTAATTTATCTAACTCGAACCTTGCATATTCAAATCTTGGCGGATCTTATTTATCGCAAACAAATCTTTCAGGTTCTAACATGTACAAAGTTCAAAATATTGGACAGGCAAATATAACAGGAAGCGCTAATCTTTATGCTGTAAATATAAATTACTTTGGAATTCCAACAAAGGAAAATAGCAGAAAACCAAAAGGATATATGTTTTACGGAGGATTTGATCCTTTAAGACCTCTCTTGGGTAATAATGGGCTAGGACCAAGCAATTATTATCAGGCAGGATATTAATTATTTAGTTTGGGTTTTATACCCCGATGCTTGCATCGGCTTAATACGCAAACTAAATACTAAAAATACCCCGCAGCTTGCTGCGATTGGGATTTTTTATTATTATAATCAAAAGGTTATTATAACCACATATAATATAATACACTAAAAACAAACGAATTCAAGGAGGCAAAAAATGGCAAAAGTAAAAGTATACAGTACACCAACCTGCCCTTTCTGCATAAAGGCAAAAGAATTCCTAAAAGAACATAATATCGATTTCGAAAACATTGATGTAAGCAAAGATCAGAAGGCTAGCAAAGAGATGATAGACAAATCCGGCCAAATGGGCGTTCCTGTAATAGACATAGATGGAGAGATTGTAGTAGGTTTTGATGTTGAAAAGATTAAAAGTCTCTTAAATATATAAAAAATGGAAGAAAACAAAGGTTTCTCTAAGAACCTTAATGAAATGATGGAATTTCCTAAAGATGGTGTCTTTAGTAAAGTTCTAGCCAAATCTGACACCTTCAACTACACTTTAATGTGCTTAGCTAAAGGGACAGATATAGATTCTCACACATCAACAAAGAATGGTTGTGTCCAGGTCTTACAAGGTAAAGGTACCTTCAAATTATTTGACAAAGATATTAAGATGGAGCCAGGCGTTTTTATCTTTATGCCCAAAGATGCTCCTCATTCATTAAAAGCAGAAGAAGATTTGGCTATACTGCTTTGCTTAAGTGAATAGAAAATGAAACTGAGCAAACAACAAAAGTCTTTTCTTAAGAAAATAATCCCTATTGGGGCCTTTATTGGAGGTTTATGCTGTTTTACACCTGTTGTGTTAGTTCTTCTGGGGATAAGCACAGTAAGCTTTGCAGCCTCTTTATCAAATACATTATATGGCCAGTATAAATGGGCGTTTAGGGGAATTGCTTTATTTTTCTTAATTGGTGCGTTGTTTTGGTATATTTATAAGAAGGAGAAAGTTTGCACAATTGATGAACTAAAGAAGAAAAGAAGAAAGATCCTCAACTTTGTTTTAATAACGTTAATAATAGGGGTAATGGCTTACATAATCTGGTTATATGTTATTGTTGAAATAATTGGAATAATCCTTGGAATATGGGGTTAATTATTTTTTGGATAAATATAAAAAGGATAATCTCTTTAAACATGGATCAAATGAAACTCTGCCCAAAATGCAAATCAAGCAAAATAAAGCTTGTCGACTATCAGCAAATCAAATGCATTGTCTGTGACAACTGCGGCTATGATGAAAGGGAAATCTATGAAGAAACGCCTGAGGAACGAACATCACAAAAAGCCAAAGGTGAATATACTCCTTACAAAACAGGAGGCAAAAACCGCTCTTCAAAGCTAAAATAATAACTTTATTATACTATATCTACTAATATACTTCTAATCATAAATTCCCTAATAAAAGAGGCAACTAATTTGTACGACACAACAATAATCGGTGCAGGCATATCAGGCTTAACCGCAGCAATCTATGCTTCAAGAAAGAGGATGAACTATAAGATTCTTTCTTCAATCTTTGGTGGCCAGTTCATGGTAAGCGGAGAAGTACTCAACTATCCTGGCATAGTCAAAACAACAGGGGTAGGATTTAGCTCAATTCTTGAAAAACAGGCAAAATTCAACAATGTGAATGTCTCACTAGAAACCGTAAAGAACATAAAAAAGAAAGCCTCAAACTTCCTTGTAATCACAAACAAAGAACAATATGAGACAAAGACAGTTATCATAGCTACCGGCTCAAATGCAAGAAAGCTCAACATTCCGGGAGAGCAGAAATTTGCAAACAAGGGTGTAACCTACTGTGCAATCTGTGATGGTCCCTTATTCTCAGATAAAGAAGTAGCAGTAATAGGCGGGGGAGATGCAGCTCTTGAAGCTGTTGATTTTATGAAAGACATAGCCTCAAAAATCTATCTTATTCTACGTGATAGCGAATTCAAAGCTCATGAATATCTACAGGAAAGAGTAAAGAAAAACCCTAAAGTAGAAATCATCCTCAACACAGAAACCAAAGAAATCTTAGGCAATAAATTCGTAACAGGAATAAAATATAGCCAAACTGGAAAGGAAAAACAACTAAACGTCAAAGGCATAATAATAGAGATTGGAAGAGTCCCCAGCACAGAACCATTCAAAAACATAGTCAAGCTTGACGAACATAAACATATTCAGATAGACTGTCAGGGACATACAACCACCCCAGGCATCTTTGCAGCAGGCGACTGCGCATCAGGTCATGAATATCAATACATAATTGCTGCAGGGCAGGGCTGCATGGCACTAATCAAGGCAGCAAGATATTTAGCTTCAAAAAAAGGTGATTAAATATGGTAAAAACAGATGAAATATACAAATGCAAACTTTGTGGAAACATAATTTCAATAATTCATGCGGGTGGAGGAACCTTATCCTGCTGTGGCAGTGAAATGATTCTGCTTGAAGAAAAATCAAAGGAACAGGAAGGCAATGAAAAGCATGTTCCAGTAGTTGAAATAAAAGGGAATAAGGTAAAAGTAAAAGTTGGCGAAGTAGAACATCCCATGGAAGAAAGCCATTACATCGGACTTATCCAAATAGCCAGGGCAGGGAAGGTTATTGGATGCAAAAGACTTTATCCAGGAGAAAAGCCAGAAGCGGAATTCACAATTGAAAACACAGAAGAGATAACAGCAAGAGAACTTTGCAACATTCATGGTTTATGGGTTAGTTAATTTTTTTATTTATTCTTTTCTTATAATAAACCCACACACCTGAAAACACAAAGAACATTGCTAATATAAACCATCCAACCTTTGACCCTCCCTGTATCAAAGTTAATATTATTCCCAGCATAGCGCTAAAAGACCACAAAATTTTCAATGTAAGCAATGAATTAAAAGTTTCAACTCCTGCCTTATGCGCAGCAAGCGACACCCCTCCAATACCAATCAATGCAGCACCCACCAATCTCGTTGCAAACGGCTCAACAACACCAAATCCTACCAATCTAAGAAACCAAACAGGATTTATAATTAAAGGTATTGCAAACAGCATATCAACAACAAAATGTATCAAGAACCATACCCTTAATGATGGGGGAACCTTTTGTTTCATAACATCAAACTACAATCACAGATTAATAAACCTTACTAAAAGCAGAATAATATGAAACCATTCCACCTTACTTTCACCAAAACATTAATATTAACTGCTCTATTCCTACTTGCATCCTGTTCACAAAAACAATCATCAACAACAAACAAGGTGGAAAAAATGTCAGAACTAAAAATAACAAGCCCAGCCTTTGAAAACAATGGTAAAATACCTTCTAAATACACCTGTCAGGGAAAAGATATAAGCCCCCCTTTAAACATAGAAGAAATACCAGAAAACACAAAAAGCTTATTATTAATAGTAGATGATCCTGATGCCCCTATGGGAACATGGGACCATTGGCTTATATGGAACATCCCTCTTATCTCAAAAATAGAAGAAGGCAAAGCTCCCAATGGAGCAGTCCAAGGCTTAAACGACTTCAATAAGCATGAATATGGCGGGCCATGTCCTCCTTCAGGAACCCATAGGTATTTTTTCAAGCTATTTGCACTAGACACAAAATTAGGCATAGAAGAAAAATCAAAGAAAGGTGACATAAAAAGAGCCATGCAGGACCATGTACTTGCAGAAGCAACGCTTATAGGATTATATAGTAAGGAATAATTTAAAAAGAATTAATCATTTCAATACAATTATATGGACAAAGCTAAGCTTGAAAAGATTGTAGATGTTGCAGGATTCTTAATTTATTCAGGATTTGCTGTTGATGCTATACACAATGTAGTAAAAGGAAACTATGCTATTTCTGCTATTGAAGGACTTATTTCTGTTTGTATAGGATTTGAAGAATATAAAAGAAGACAGGACAGGAAATTCGATAATTCTGACGAACAAAAACTTATTGCTCTCTCAGAAAGAGTAGATATAATAGAACGAAATGCATCTTCCCAAGAACCTCCTTATAATGATTAACTCACTATTTCCCCACCGAAAGAAATTTATAACCCTCCCAACCTCTCTTTTAGTAATAAGGGGGCAACACAAATGATAAACTACGATGAATTCGGACCAGAAAAGATTCTAACAGTTTACAATCCTAAATCAGGCATGAAAGGCTTTGTTGTAATAGACAACACCAAGCTCGGCCCAGGCAAAGGTGGCATAAGAATGACACCTTCAGTAACCGAAGAAGAAGTATCAAAACTAGCAAGAGCAATGACCTGGAAATGCGCTCTTGCAGACCTTCCTTTTGGAGGAGCAAAATCAGGTATAGTAGCAAACAGCAAAGAACTCTCTCCAGAAAAAAAAGAAGAAATAGTAAAAGACTTCTCAAAAGCCCTGAAAATAGTCTGCCCTGAGCTATACGTTGCAGCCCCTGACATGAACATGGCAGAAAAAGAAATGGAATGGTTCTCCAACGCAAACGGTGACAACAAATCCTGCACAGGAAAACCCTCTTCAATGGGAGGCATACCTCATGAGCTGGGCTCTACCGGCTTTGGCGTATTCCATGCAACAAAAGTAGCAGCAGAGCATCTAAACTTTGACCTAAAAAACTCAACAATAGCCATAGAAGGCTTTGGAAACGTAGGTTGGTTTGCAGCCAAATTCCTCACAGAAGAAGGTGCAAAACTAATAGCCGTATCAGACAGCAAAGGTGTAATATCAAACACTGAAGGCATAGACTTCAACGAACTAGCCAAAACAAAAAAAGAAACAGGCACAGTAACAAACTACAAGCCAAGTAAACCTACAGACAATATACTTGACATAAAAGCAGACATCCTAATCACTGCAGCCATCCCTGACCTTATCAGCTCAGAAGATGTTGACAATCTCAACTTTAAGCTCATTGTAGCAGGCAGCAACATACCCATGACAATAGAAACAGAAGAACTCTGCCATAAAAAAGGAATTTTAGTAGTACCAGACTTCGTAGCCAACGCAGGCGGCGTAATAAGCTCTTACATAGAATACACTGGCGGCAGTGAACAGGACATGTTCACCATGGTAGAAGAAAAAGTAACAAAAAACACTAAACTTGTATTAGAAGACTCAAAAAGCAAAGGTATAATGCCAAGAGAATCTGCAATGAAAATTGCAAAGGAAAGAATAACTAAAAAAATGATGAGGTAAAAAATGACTAAAACTGAAGAAAATCTAAAAACTGCTTTTGCTGGTGAAAGCCAGGCAAGAAACAAATATGATTATTTTGCAAAAGTCGCAAGAAAAGAAGGATATCATTACATTGCAAAGATCTTTGAAGAAACCGCATTAAACGAAATGCAGCATGCAAAAGACGAATTCAAGCAATCAAAAGGAATAGGAAACACAAAAGAAAATCTAAAAGTAGCTATCGCAGGAGAACACTATGAAAACACAGAAATGTATCCAGGCTTTGCAAAAGACGCAGAAGAAGAAGGCAATAAAGAAGCAAAGAAACTCTTCACAGAAATAAGCGAAGTAGAGAAACATCATGAAGAAAGATATAAAAAGCTCCTTGAAATGGTTGAAAACGGAACCCTATTCAAAAGAGACAAGCCAATAAACTGGAAATGCAGCAAATGCGGTTATATTTATGAAGGAACTGAACCACCAAAGAAATGTCCTTCTTGCAAGCACGAAAGAGAATATTATGAGCCTGAATGTCTTTGAAACATTAAATGAATACTAATGAAACTACTTGAACTCATTGAAGGTTTAAAAAAGAGCAACATAAGAGAATCAGTAAACCTCAGAATAAGCCAATTCAAAAAAACAGGCAACCAACCCATCAACAAAATCTTCAGCGAACTCTGCTTCTGCATTCTCACAGCAAATTCATCCGCTGAAAGATGCATCTCTGTCCAAAATAAAATAACCACTGGCTTCTTAGAATTAAACGAAGAAAAGTTAATCTCTACTCTAAAAGAAAACAGTTGTAGGTTCCATACAAAAAGAGCTTCTTATATCATTGAAGCAAGAAAACATCTAAAAGAGCTAAGTAATACAATCAACCAAGACAGCCAAAATGCAAGGGAATGGCTAGTAAAAAATATCAAAGGCATAGGCTACAAAGAATCCAGTCACTTCTTAAGAAACATTGGCCACCAAAACCTTGCAATCATCGACTTCCATATCATAGACCTTCTTGTAAAACATAACTTAACAGAAAAACCTAAAACCTTAACAAAAAAAGAATATTTCAAACTTGAAGACACATTAAGAAACATAGCAACCAACACACAACTAACTCTCGCAGAGCTTGACTTATACCTATGGTACATGGAAACAGGGAAAGTGTTGAAATAATCTACTTCTTCCCCAAGCTAATCTTCGCCAGCACATTCTGATGCATCCTTCTAAGAAACTCAATCCTATCCTCAATCTTCATAATATCAGTATGCCCCTGCGCAATCAGCTTAAACGCAAACGGTGAAGGAATCTTAGTGGAAATCTCAACAACCCTAATCTTGCCATTCTCTACACCCTTCAATATCTTCACAGCATTATCAATATCCATTAAATCTTCTAACACTTCCCTCTTAGCCTCCTTAAGAATCGTAAAATTGGGATTAATCCTCTTCAACGCGCTCATTAAAATCATAGAAGAAACCTGCTGCCTCCCCACCCTCTTCTGTCTCCCCTTATAAGACCTAAGAATCATCAACGCTCTTCCAGCGCAATGCCTAAACCTTCTCTTCAACACCTCAGTCCTCTCAATCGCCATCTCGCACACCTTCCTAAGTTCTTCTGACTTCAACAGCTTAACTGCCTTCATAATCGGCAGCTTCCTCTCTGAGCCAATATAAAACCCATTATCATTAATCCCTATCTCAACATCCTTATGTTCAGTCCTTGCGATAGCAAACGCCACTGCTCTTGACAAAACATCATTAACCCTTCTCCCAAACAAAGTATGAAACAAATAATAATTCTGCTTGCCATCATTATACGACTCCACCACAATCTTCTTATCAGAAGGAATCTGCGCATACTGGAACTGCTCATCAAAATACTCATAAATAGAATTAGCAGCATTCTCATCAAGATAAAGATAATCATAAATAAACTTCATAATTTCCTTTTTACTCTTCTGCTTAGTAAAAGCATCATCCATCCTCCTTCTAAACTTGCTAATATCCATAGCCAAATCAAAACTCAGTGGCAGCATCTCACTAGACCATGAAGGAATAGTAGGCGGTCTCACAACCGAAGCCTTAACCTGTGCAACCATCCCTCTGCTATACAAAAACTCATACTTCTCCCCTCCAAGAACAAACACATCCCCTCTCTTTAACTTCTCAAGAAAACCCTCATCAATCTTCCCAATCGGCTGCTCCCCAGTCTTCACAGTAATAAAACTCTCATCAGGAATAGTGCCAATATTAGTCATATAAATAACCCTTCCCATCCTGCCTCTCTTGCCAATCATCCCAGTCTCTTCATCATACCAAATCTTAGCATAAATATACCTATCCTCCAAAGAAACAAACTTCCCGCTAAGATAATCAATAATCTCCATAAAATCTCTTCTCTTAAGATTCTTATAACAATAACTGCTCTTAATAATCTTAAACATATCATCAATATGAATTCTCTCCTGTATAGCCATCCCATCAATCTGCTGCGCCAGAACATCAAGGCAATCAGTAGGAATATCAATCTTATCAATCTTCTTCTCCACTGCAGACTTCAGCAGCACAGCGCACTCAACAAGGTCATCCCTATCAAGCACAACAATCCTTCCCTTAGCAGTCTCATGCAGCTTATGCCCGCTCCTTCCAATCCTTTGCACAGCCCTGGCAATACTCTTAGGGCTTCCCAAACAAATCACCAAATCAATATAACCAATATCAATACCCAACTCCAAAGAAGTGCTCGTAACAACCGCTTTCAGCTTACCATCTCTCAACCCCTGCTCTATCCTATGCCTATGCTCCTTGCTCAAGCTCCCATGATGCGCTCCAATCCTTTTATTATCAGAATCATCAGGCTCCTCAGCATTCTCCGTATAATTCTTAGGAAACTTATCCTTCAAATGGTCAACCACTCTCTCAGTAGCAGCTCTAGTATTAGTAAAAATTAAAGTAGTCTTATGCTCCTGCACTAACTTGTCAATAAGTTTATACATCTCATGGTGCATAGTCTCCTGCTCCACATCAATCAGATTAGCAACCGGGCTCAGCACCTTCAAATCCATATTCTTAAGAAACTGTACATCCACAACCTTGCAATCCCTCTCTTTGCCATCCTCATAACCAACAAGAAACTTAGCAACCTCCTCCAAAGGCGCAACTGTAGCACTTAACCCCACCTTAGTCATATGGGAAGACAACGCATTCAGCCTCTCCATAGAAAGTGAAAGATGCACTCCTCTCTTATTCTCTGCAAGCGCATGAATCTCATCAATAATACACCATTCAACATTCTGCAAATGCTCAATAAACTTAAAAGAAGAAAGAATAATTGCCAAACTTTCAGGCGTTGTAATCAGAATATGCGGCGGACTCTTCAACATCTTCTGCTTCTCATACGCAGAAGTGTCACCAGTCCTCACACCCACCCTAATGCCCAGCTCTTTCCCAGCAATCTTCTCCATCTCTCTCAAAGGCTCCACAAGATTAACCTTAATATCTTCATTAAGCGCCTTAAGCGGGGAAATATAAACAGCATAAATCCTATCCTCAAGAATTCCTTTCTCTGAAGAATCAATCAACTCATTCAATATACTCAGGAAAGAAGTAAGCGTCTTAGTAGCTCCAGTAGGCGCGCTAACAAGAATATTATTCCTTGAATGAATCTCCATAACCCCATAAAGCTGCGGCAAACTAAAAGCCTTAAACCTACTAAAAAACCACTTATCCACAATCGGATTAAGGATATTCCTTATTTCCTTTTCAGTTTTAGGCTTTTCTATATAAGTAACCATTCTAACACTCAAAAACCCTTCTTTGTTTATATATTTCACTAAGAAATTAGATATTTACTCCTTCAACCTTTTAACAACATCATCAACACTAACCATCTCTTCCTTCCCAGACTTCATATCCCTCAGCTTAACCATCTTCTTCTTTAATTCATCCTCACCCACAAAAATCGCAAAAGGAATCTCATAAGAATCAACAAACTCCATATTCTTACCCACACCTTTCTCAGCAACATCAAAATCAGTGCTAATCCCTTCCCCTCTCAACCTCTGCACAATCTTAATACTCTCCTTCAAAGTCCCAATCGGGATAACAAACGCTTTCACAACAGACTTTCTAACTAATTTCTTCTTCTCCTTCAAAGCCTCACTAATAACATCAATCCCAAAACTAATCCCTGTAGCAGGAAACTCATACTTAGTCTGCAAATAATTCCCAATAATCTTATCATACCTTCCTCCTCCCGCAACAGAAGACTTAATCCCTGAATCCTTCATAAACACCTCAAACACTGGTCCAGTATAATAGGCCAGCCCTCTAGCCAGTGAAGGATTAAACACCACACTCTTAACCCCAAACATATCAAGATAATCAAGCAGTTCTTCAGTCTCTTTAACACTCTCCTGCCCAGCACCATTACTCAACAACTCTTTAAGATTATCAAGAGTCTTCTTATTATCTTCTCCCACCTTAAAGCCGCTAATAATAATCCCAATCTGTTTATCATTAAGCTTTTTCTCCTTCAACTCTTCCTTAACACTCTCCTCTCCCATCTTCTTAAGCTTATCAATAGAAATAATAACACTAAACCTATCCTTCTCCTTAATCTCAGCCAGCTCCATAATTCCATCAATAATCTTCCTGTTATTAAGCTCAATAACAACCTCAAACCCAATCTTCTTAAAAACCATCTCAGCTAAGCTCAACATCTCAGCATCAGCAAGCACAGACTTAGTCCCCACAATATCAGTATCCATCTGCATAAACTGCCTATACCTTCCAGTCTTAATAGGCCCATCCCTAAAAACATTCCCTGCAGCATACTTCTTAAACGGCATCTTAAAATTAGGATTCATCCCAACAAACCTGCAAAAAGGAACAGTAAGGTCAAACCTCAACCCTAAATTCCTCCCACCTTGGTCAGTCAGCTTAAACGTTTCTTTAAGCGCATCAGACTCCTCTCCCGCAGCAAACTTCGCAGCCAGTGTATCATACTTCTCAATAATAGGAGTCTCAATCGGGTTAAACCCATAAACCTCAAATACCTTCTTTATAGTGCCAACTGGCTCATCCCTCATAATCTTCTCTTCAGGTATGAAATCCCTCATACCCTTTGTAACCTGCAGCATTGAATTAGTCATATAATATCTATTGATTGAAGTTTATATTTATAGTTTGCCCTTATTTTTATCAACATACTCCCTAACAGCCTTCCTCGTAGTAACCCAGTTCCTTCCCTTTTTTATGCTTTCCAGCTTGCCTTTCCTTGCCAATAAACTCAGATATTCTTGGCTATAAGAACAAAGTCTTGAAGCCTCGGCCAATGAAATAAACTCATCTTCATCGCTTTCTGAAGGGATTCTTAAGGCATCAATCCATAAAGCCAAAGACCTTTCAATACTCCTTGCAATAAAGTTCACAAAAGGAGCATAATTGTCTAAATGGGCTTGATCCAATGTTCTTATATACTTTTTTATTTCGGCTTTCAATATTATAGTAGAAGGATATCCTTTTTGCATAAGAAGAAGGTTCATAAGTAGTCTAGTACATCTACCGTTTCCATCTATAAAAGGATGTATAAAAACAAATTTTTCATGAGCAAGAGCAGCAAAATCAACAATATTCATCTTATTTTGATTTTCCTTGAGCCATTCAAGAAATTCTTCCATTTGTTCAGGAACTAAATCTGGTTTAGGGGGAACAAAGGATGCCCCTTCTATATGCACTTTCCTTAACCTGTAAATTCCTTTCTCATCTTCTTCAATATTATCTAAAACAAACCAGTTTATCTTACAAACAATCTCTTTTGTGATTTCTTTCTTTTCTGTTACAATAGATTCAATAAAATCAATTGCTTTTTTATGGTTTATAGCCTCAAAATACTCTCTCATTGGCTTACCACCTATAGTAATTCCTTTTTCAATAACAAGTTTTGTCTCAGATTTAGTCAGAGTATTTCCTTCGATAGCATTTGAGTTATACGTAGATTCAACATCAAAATTTTCCTTCAACCTGCTTAAAGAAGCTTTAGAAAAAGGTCTTAAACTGTCCAATTTCTTCTTTTTCTTAATAATTCTCTCAAATAATTCTTTATCTACTATCATTCATTATAGTAAATACTCTTTCCTTTTAAATATATCGGATAACTCTTATTTTGACCTATCCGATATCTGGTATATTTAACCAAAAACATTTATATAAATCACAGCAATTATCTCTCTTATGGATAAAACCAAAGAAAATCTTGAACAAATCTTCAACTTTCTGCAAAAAGCAGGCAAGCTCAAAGACACTTACAGGTTTAGTGAGTCAGAACTACTCCGCAACAAGGAATCAACTGCAGACCATACCTGGCGTCTTTCCTTAATGGCATTTGTTCTAGCTAATGAATTAAACTTAGCTATTAACATAGAACACGCGCTCAAGTTAGCTCTTATTCATGATATTGGTGAATCACTCACAGGAGATATTGATTATAGGTTATATCATAATAATGAGGCTGCTAAACTGCAGAAAGAACAGGGTGAATTAAGAGCGATTAATGAGCTAAGGAAAAACTTGCCTCTTAGAAGGGGAACTGAGCTTTATAACCTCTGGACTGAATATGAGGCTACAGCAACTGAAGAAGCAAAGTTTATTAAAGCTTTAGACAAGATTGAAACCATGGCTTACCTTATAGAAAATGGCAAAAAGGCTTATTATGATATCTCTGAAATCACAGCAACTTATGCGGATAAACACGTTAATAATTTTCCTCAACTGAAACCAGTATTAAACTTGGTAAAAACAAAATTAAAGTCAGAGTTTGAAAAAGCTAATATCTCTTGGAAACCAGAATTTGACAAAATCTAAAATGTTACCATCATCACAACTAAAAAAAATCAGAAAAGAATTGGAAGAGCACAAAAACCCATTAATCTTCTTCCATGACGATCCTGATGGTGTATGCTCTTTCCTGCAGTTCTACCGGTTTGTAGGAGATGGAAAAGGAATAATCATCAAATCCTTCCCTGAACTTGGGCCTGATATGTTAAGAAAAGTAGACGAATACCAGCCAGACATAGTCTTCGTGCTTGACAAGCCCACAATAAGCCAGGACTTCATAGATGGCATAAAATCAAAAGTAGTCATAATAGACCACCATCCTCCTCCAAAAGAGCCTTACAGAAACTGTGATTATTACAATCCACGGGTACAAGATCCTAAAGACAACTCACCAGTCTCATCAATCTGCTACAATGTAGTAAAACAGGACATATGGATAGCAATGACTGGAACCGTAGGGGACTGGACACTTCCAGATTTTCTTCCAGAATTTCAAAAAGCATACCCTTCTTTAATCCCTGAAAAAATAAAAACTCCTCAGGATGCATTATTCACCACCAAACTAGGAACATTAGTAAGAATCTTCTCATTCATCTTAAAAGGAAACTCCTACGAAGCAATGAGCTGTATCAAAGTTATTACAAGAATAAAACATCCTGATGAAATCTTAGAGCAAACCTCTCCTCAAGGTAAGTATATCTACAAAAAATATCAAAAAGTAAATCAGCAGTACCAGGAATTATTAAAAATCATAAAACAAGCAAGCCAAAAAAGTAAAAAACTCCTTTCATACATTTATAGTAACAGGAATTCTTTTACCTCAGACCTAAGTAATGAGCTAATCTACCTCTTTCCAGACAAAGTCGTTCTAATCGGAAGGGAAAAAAGCGGAGAAGTCAAATGCAGCCTAAGGTCCACTAAAATAATACTTCCTCCTATAGTTGAAGAATTATTTAAAAGTGTAGAAGGTTATGGCGGAGGCCATGAGCATGCCTGCGGTATCTGCGTAAAGACAAAGGATTTTGAAAAATTTATCAAACTGTTAAAACATTTTATTCCACCAGTCTAGATTGGTGGTTCAAAGTGGAATAAAATGTGCTCAAGAGGGAGTGACCCGAGCCCACTTGAGTGGGCGAGCATGCTACCAGTCTATTGACTGGTGGTGGTCACGGACTTTTGACAGAAAAAAATCAGTCAATCTAAGGCCTAAGCTGCGCAGAAGGCTTAGTCCATGCTTCTGCTGAATACCTATACAAATTCAGAAAAGACTTTATCGTAGAATGCAGATGATTAACATCATCCAATATATTCTTCTTATATCCATCCGTATAAAACCCATAAATATACTTATTAAAAATAGTCCTAATAAAATAATACATAGGTCCTGACTCCCACCTATTCTCATAATCAGTCTCAAGGAAGCCGTCAAACACAATATGCACCTTACCCTGGTTCATCTTTACTTTCGCATTATCCTTCTCAACCTCAACTTCCTTGATATTAGTCATTATAATTCTCATCTTAACGATATTCTTTGCATAAGAGGTAATCTTCTTCCATGGCTCCAGTTCAAGCTCTATATATTTGCCTTCAGGCGTAACCTTCTCTATATTCTTTGACTCCTTCTTATCATAACCCTTCCCTCTAAGCCACTCATCTATAGTCCTATACAGCTCATTAACCTCAAACAACCCTTCATAAGTAAGCCGCATATGATCCACAACAATAGTTCTTTCTGCCATAGAATCCACTTTAGAACTTGATGTATTTAAAATTATTGCTTAATTTTAACATCTTCTATTAAAAACAACTTTCTTAACGCCTATATTCCTCTCTAACTATCTCCTTCAACCTATATATTCTATCACTATACGTTCGGACTAACATCGGTCCTAATATCAGTCTCAACGTTCGCACTTACTCGTCGGTAGTTATAAAGCTTTATATACGCTCAGCCCATATTTATCTACAATTATGGGTACTATCGTAAAAAGAAGGGCTGAAAAGATAGATCGAGATATTCTCAAGGTTCTAAATGCATCTAACAGGCCAGTTTCTACAAGGGTTCTCTGCCAGAAAATAGGCCGAGCCTGGCATTCTGTTCAAACTCACTGTCTCAAACTTCAATTAGCCGGTAAGATAGACGGCTACAAAATCAGCAATATCAACGTATGGGAGCTAAAAAGATGAGGTTATTCAACAACAAAGCAAGCAAGCTAATTGGCATAAAAAAGGAAACTCTCTCCAACAATGTAACAGTAACATCACGCACAGAAAAAGACATGGTAGAAACAAGATTCATCACTCTCTCCATCTATGAAGTCAGTGAAAAGCTCTCAGCAGACCAGTTAACCCTTGCAGAAGAGCACTACACTGAAATAAAAGACGCAGGAATCCCTTCAGAAAAAATAGAAAGTCTTCTAAGACAGGCAAAAAAAGCCTTTGAAGAAAAAGACTACAAACTATCCAAAGAGTTAAGCGAAAAGATAACCGCACTCTGGAAAAACGCTCTCACAGCAGACGAACTCATAAAAGCTCTCAGAAGAAATTTGGCAGAAACCGAATCCAGAGGCATTAACATAGATGAAGCAAGAAACCTCTTAAATCTTGCAATCGCTGCATTCGAAAGAGAAGACTATGAAGCAGCCATCCAACGTGCAAAAGAAGCCCAAATGACACATGTATTACTCTCTAAGGGAAGAATAAACATTCTTTGGCTGCTCCAGCAATACTGGTGGGCCTTAATCTTCTCTGCCATAATCATCTCAGCCACCGGAGTAATAATCAAGAAGAAATTTGCATTAACAATAATATCAAGAAAGCTTGAAGACCTTACCAAAGAAGAAACCTCAATCAACAGCCTAATGCTTGAACTCCAGGAAAAGACATTCAAGAAAAAGAAAATCTCCACCACTGAATATCACAAACAAATGTACTCCTATGAAACAAGATTAGGTGAAATAAGAAAAGAAAAAGCAAAGCTAAGAGACAAAAGGGCAGGCATAATAAAAGTCTCAAACGAAATAGAAAGGCTCAAAAAAGAAGACAAGGTCATAATAACAAAAATCAAACATCTTCAGGAAGCATACTACAACAAGCAGTCAATAACAAAAAAAGCTTACACAAGAAAAATAGAAGAATACAAGCTAAGAAGAATAGAACTAGAACGTGCCATAGCAGTCATGGAAACCAGGTTAGGAAAGAAAAAGAAACTAGACAAGCTAAAAGAAAAAGAACACCTAAAAGGAAAGAAAAAGCCGCAGGCAAAAGCCCATAAAACTCTGAAAGCAGAAAAAACAAGGAAAACCTCAAAGAAGAAACAGAAACATTTGTCTAAATTCGCACTGCCTAACTTCATAATCTATAACAAAAGCAAGAAAAAACAATCTCAGAAAACAATCAAAAAGAAAAAAGCAGTAAAAAACAAATCAAAAATCGCGCTGCTCATAATAATCTCAGTCATAACACTCTTAAAAATGGACTATAACCCAATAACAAATCTGTTAAATAGAACCAAAAACAAAAGCAAGAAAAAAGCAGTATCTTCCAGTAACCAAGAAAAACCTACACTTTCTAACACTTCTGAAGACATCATCTCTTTCCCTATAGGAAATCATATTTCGCTGAGAGAACCATCTACAAGCCTCACAGTAAATGACTTAGTCTTGCAAACAAAAACATTTGCAAGAGTGCAGGACAAAAGGCAAATCCTCAGCATCTTAGCAGATGAGTTCAACATAAACAATCTACAGCAAAAACCTGAGAGAAAGGAACAGGAACCCATCCCAAAAATCTTCAAAATCATATTCAAGCCAAAACCAAGATCAATAATCAACAATCTTAAGGAGGTATATGGAAGATGACTAAAGGAAAAATAATAGGAATAATAAGTCTAAAAGGAGGAGTAGGAAAAACAACCACTGTAGCAAACCTAGGCGCAGCCCTATCCACTGAATTCAACAAAAAAATCCTTGTAATAGACGCCAACTTCTCAGCCCCCAACCTTGGCCTGCATCTAGGCCTAGTCAACCCAGAAGTAACCATCCATGACGTGCTCCTCAACAGAGTCAACGCAAACGAAGCCATCTACCAGCATGAAGCAGGCTTCCACTTCATTCCAGCCGCCTACATCTCTCGCCAGATAAATCCCTTCGCTCTAAAAAAGAAAATCAGCTACCTAAAAGACTACTATGACATAATCCTCATAGACTCCTCTCCCTGCCTAAACGACGAAATGCTCTCCGCAATGGTAGCCTCAGACGAGCTCTTAGTAGTAACCTCTCCTGACTATCCCACTCTAAGCACAACACTGCGAGCAGTAAAACTAGCAAAACAAAAACGAACACCCATAACCGGTATGATAATCAATAGGGTAAGAAACAAGAAATTTGAGCTAAGCATAGAAGACATAGAAAAGGCAGCAGGCGTGCCAGTCCTAAGCGTACTCAGAGAAGACATAAAAGTGCCTGAATCAGTCTACTACACAACACCAGTCACCTTATACAACCAAAAAGCAAGCAGTGCCATTGAATTCAAGAAACTAGCAGCCAGCTTAATAGGAGAAACCTACAAAGACCCAAGAATCTTTCAAAAGGTAAAAGACATATTCAAAAAAAACATATCAACAGAAAATGTAAACAGAATGCTAATGCAGAATGACTAAAAGAAAAAAGAAAACTTTGGACATAGAACAGGAAGCTGAAATGTACACAATATGCTTTAGCATATTAGCATTATGTATAGTTCTACTAACATTTTTATCAGCAAACATAGCCCAAATACAAATCCCTTCTGCCTCAATAACAGGCAACATAATCTCAGACCTAAGAATCTTTGAAGACAAGCCTTCTGCAATAGATTATGATACTCTCACTCTTGAAAACATCAGTCAGGAACTAGCCTTCAACGCCATTCTTCAGGCAGAGTCAGACATGCAGGAAATGCAGGAACAAGGCTTCAGCATAACCTGGGTAAACGACACCCTAATAGAAGCCAAAAGCTACTTTAAAGGGGAAGATTACACTTCTCTATTAGAACAAATAGAAACAATAAACAACACTGAGAAAAGAGAAAAAGCAAGAATTCTACTAGCAGAAGCTCAGGAAAAGATAGGCATCCCAGTGGACTACAAAACCGTTCTAGAAAAAACTCAGTCAATAAACGAAAGAAAACTCCGAGCATACGAACTAAGAGACAATTTCAAAGTCTCAGAAATGAGAATAAAAGAAATAGAAGAATTAAGATTAAACGTTTCCCCTCTTTATAGCATCTTCTCAGAAGCAGAAACCGAATTTAAAGATGAAAGATACGAAGAAGCAGAATCATTGCTTGCAGAAATAGGTCCTTTAATAAGCAAAATCAAAGCAGAAAACACAGTACTAAAAGCAATCTACAAAGCAGGCACAGAAACCACCTTCAGTTTTATAAAACAATACTACAAATGGCTCATAGCTTTAATCATAATCTTATCCATTATAACCTTCATATTCTATAACAGGTTCATGGTCAAACTGCTAAAAGACAAAGTGAAAGAAACCACCATTGAGAAAAAAGTTTTGGAAGATTTAATGGTAAAAGCCCAGTCTGACTATTACTCTAAAGGCATCCTCCCAAAACACACCTATGATGTCAAAGTAGACAAATACAAAGAAGGCTTAATGCAAATAAAACACAAACTGCCTGTAATTCAGGCAAGGCTTCACAAACTTTCAAAGTTAAAGAGGCTCATTTAATACCATGAAAAAGAAAAAAGAAACCAAGCCAGAAACCTCTAAAAAGAGCAAGCAGTTATTCCCTAACTTCAAGCGCTTAAGGAAGATTGACCTATTAGCGGTCATCATCCTAGTCTTGTTATGGTCCACTCTCACCTACTTCATCAGCCTGTCAGACACCACATTAACCTTCATGTTATCCTTAGCACTAACAATCGCATTCATGGCATTCATAGCCTTACTCATCAACAGGCCCGGGGCCATACTAATATTCAGCTTCTTAGGAGCCTTAGCCACTTCTGACATAAGCAACTTTGGCGGCCTTGGCTGGAACAAAGTCATCATACTAACAGCAGCAGGGCTCGTCTTTGAACTAATCTCTCTACTGTTCACCATAGAATTCAAAAACATACCTTTATCAGTCATACTGGGAGCAGGCCTATCAGCAGCCTCAATACCCTTCACCATGTTCCTTCTTGCTTCTGGTAAAAAAGAAATCATGCCTTATGTCCTAAACTTCTCCTTAACAGCCCTTGTACTAGGCACAATGACAAGTGTGATTATATTCTTAATATGGTACAACATCAAAAACATAAAGCCTATTATAAGATTTGAATACCATATCTAGAATTATTACAACTTGGGTTCAATACCTCACAGCTTGCTGTGGGGATAGCGATTTTTAGGATTTTCCGCTTTACTGAATTCCTCCAAAAACTTCATGCTCAGGATAAACAACAATACCTTTCTTTCCTTGTATCTGCATTGCAACAATTTTCTTCTGAAACGAAGCTCCTCTCAGCTTCAAAATTTCAATAGCAGACTCCCTTGTATTCCCTCTCTGCACATTATACACAATAATAACACCATCTGCCAGGAACTCTTCAACACCAGACTCTGTAAGCTTAGTAGGAATATCAGTAGACTCAGTAATCAAAAAAGAAGTAGCTCCAATATTTTCAAGCAGCCTGAACAACTGCTCAATATATATCCTGTAAGTCTCTTCCTTGCCAACAAACGCCGCAGAAATAGCAGACAAGCTGTCAACAACCACTCTGTCAGGCTTAAATCCCTTAGGAAACAAAATTGGGTTAACATCAATAAGCAATTCTCCCTTAGCCTTCTCCAGCAAAGCTTCCACCTGTCTTGTAACAGCAAAAGGGTCATATCTCTTTATAACCAATAAACCTTTCTTCTCAAGCTTTTCAGGGCTCCATCCAAAATCCCTCATATGCTTTCTTAACCTATCCTCAGACTCCTCAAAAGTCATATAAATGCATTTTTGCCCCTTGCTTGCAGCATAATTTAAAGTCTGCAATCCCAATATAGTCTTGCCAGAGCCTGGACCACCGCAAACAAGATTAGCAGTCCCTTTTGGAATCCCCTTATCCATCAAACCATCCAGGCCATGAATCCCTGTTTTAATAAAATTGCTATTCATCCTCTTTGGTGCAGACTTAGCCTTCTTAATAATCTTAGACACAGGCGCTCTCTGCTTCTTTATATCCTCAGCCTTATAAGCTCCTTTCTTAAGTTCTTTAGCTATATCTTCCTTAATTTTAGAAATATCCGTTCCACTTCCTTTTTATCAACCATGTCTTGTTTAATACTATTGCAGTTATATAAATATTATTATTCTAATCCTTATTTTTACTACATTCCAAAGAAAGTTTTAATAACAAGAACAGTTTTAAATTTAGAATACCTAAAATGACTCCTAAAAGCTACATAATCATCGGCATTGAAGTGCATCTCTCACTAAACAAGCTAAATAGCAAGCTCTTCTGCGGTTGTTCTCTTCCTCAACCAGACAGTTCTCCAAACACTCACACCTGCGAAGTCTGCCTTGCAATGCCAGGCTCAAAGCCAGTAACCAACAAAAAAGCAGTAGAACATTCAGTAAAACTAGCATTAGCATTAAACAGCAAGATTCAATCTGAGATTATATTCTCCAGAAAGCAATATCTCTATCCTGATTTACCTTCAGGCTATCAAAGAACCCAATATGAAATACCTTTAGGAGTTGGTGGATTTGTTAAACTTTCCTCTGGAAAAAAAATCAATCTAAGAAGAGTCCACCTTGAAGAAGACCCTGGAGCCCTAATCCATCCCTCAGGCCTTCAAAAAAGCTCTTATGTGCTAGTAGACTATAACAGAGCAGGCATCCCACTATGCGAAGTAGTAACTGAGCCAGACATGAGCTCACCTGAAGAAGCCAGAGAATTCATGAATAAATTGATTGAAATCGTCCAATACTTAGAAATAAGCGATCCATCCAAAAGCGCTGTCAAAGCTGACATCAATGTTTCTATAAAAGAAAGCAACTATACAAGAGTTGAAATCAAAAACGTCACAGGCTTCAAAGAAATAGAAAAAGCACTAAACTATGAAATTCAAAGGCAGAAGCAGGAAACAAGTGAAGGCAGGAAAATAATACAGGAGACAAGAGGCTGGGACACTCTAAAAGGCGCAACCTTCTCCTTAAGAACAAAAGAAACAGAAGAAGACTATGGCTACATCATAGAAAGCGACTTAACACCCATTGAACTAAAACAAAGCTGGGTAAACGAAATAAAGCAAGACATCCCTGAACTAGCCCAATCAAAAGTAAAAAAGTTTATCTCAAAACACAAAATCAACAAACTAGACGCAGAAGTAATAGCCAAAGAAAAGATCCTTGCAGAACTCTTTGAAAAGGTAGCTGCTGAAATAAATCCTGAGTTGGCTGCAAAATGGCTAAGAAGAGAACTCATGCGAGTACTTCATTACAACAAAAAAGAACTCCATGAAATAGAACTTGATGAAACTCATTTGATAGACTTGTTAGGATTGGTTGAAAACAAGCAGATAACTGATAATGTAGCAAAAAAGATCCTTGAAAAGCTCATAGAAAAGCCATTTGATGTCAAGGAATACATCCAGAAACAAAACCTTGGCAAACTATCTGACTCCGATGAAATAGAAAAGATCTGCTTGGAAACAATCAAAGAAAACCCCCAGGCAGTCAAAGACTACAAATCCGGAGAAGCCAAAGCGCTGAATTTCATTGTAGGCCAAGTGATGCGCAAGACCCAGGGGAAGGCTGATGCTGAAGTCGTGAGGAGAGTTGTTGAGGAAGGGGTTTGAGTTCTTCTATTGATTTCCTTTTAAAAGTGGTTGTTATATGTTTTTTTCTGCAAGGAAAAGTCACGGAGTGAAACGGAGCGACAATATGACGCAAGCTCCTATTTCCATTAAGAGTCAAGAAGTATATTGATGGAATTATTAAGAAACAATTTCAAATTTTCAAGTTTCTTTTTCATATATTTATTTAAAACAAGATCTTTGTTTTTTAAATTTAGAATGATTCTTATTTTTCCTTCTCTTTTATTTACATTTAAATTTCCTAGATTCAGAATAGTAAAATGAATAACTTTATCTCTATCAGTTTTTTTGTTATCTTGTGATATAAAGTCTGATAACCATTCATTATTTTTATTGATTATTTAGTTTGGGTTTTATACCCCGATGCTTGCATCGGCTTAATACGCAAACTAAATACTAAAAATACCCCGCAGCTTGCTGCGATTGGGATTTTTTATTTTTCTTGTAGGTATAATTGGTCCAATTCTTCTACCAAGTTTAATTGATACTAAGAGTCAAATAATCAGTATAATAGTTGGACTTGTTTTTGCAGGTATAGGAGCATATCTTTGGAAAAGTACACCTAAGGGATAATTCTCAATTGAACACCTTTTAACCTCAAACCTTCCTCTGCCAGACATCAGGCAGCAGCCTTCTAAGTTTAACCGTCTTACTCACTCCAAGAACAATCTCAGCATCATAATTCTTCTCATCAATCTGAAACATCAACTCTCTGCATCTTCCGCAGGGCGGCAGCACTTTCCCTTTATCATTAACAGCCACAATCCTTTTAATCCTATACTCTCTGTTAGTCACCATGCTTGAAATAGCTCCACTTTCAGCGCAAAACCCAATGCCGCAACAAGCCTGGATACTCACACCCACATAAACATTATTTTTATCAGTAACCAACGCACACCCTACGTCACCAACCTCAACATCCTTAGAACACTTATGCTTCTTAGCAGCATCCTCAGCAATCCGGATAAGCTCCTTATTGGTTATCATACCTCAAAACATAACTCACAACTTTAATAATCTTATCATTTTCATCCAACCACAGTTCCCAAAGACTTTGGTATTCATAGGAAACAAATATTTATTAATGTATACTATCTTTTCAATCATATGAGCTTATTAAATCATCTTTTTGGAAGTAAAAAGAGCACTGTAAAAGAGTTAGTCATGGATGATAATAAGCGAATGGCTTTATGGAATAAACACATAGCTAATTCTAAGCTAAGAGAAAACTTATCTAAACATTTCAATTTTAAAAACGTTGACAATGCCTTGCAGGATTTCAAAGCTACGGATAAAATATTGAGAGAACTTGAATCCTTAATTTCTCCAGAGTTAATTAATATTGCTAATGAGGAAAAAACAGATGAAGAGATTCTAGCAGACTTGGAACAATTAAAAAGTACGAATGAGCTTGAAAAATTATCTAAAACAATTTTATCAGTCAAACAAAAACAGTCAACGCTTCTAAAACTCTTTCACGAAATCTTTAATGTTCTCAAAGCGGAACTGCATTTAATACACTTGATCAGAAAAAAACCTTCAAAAGCCCTTTTGCTTAAGCTTTTTGAACTTATCTTTCGTAGCGAACCAGAACTTTATAGGGTTTTTAGAGAACAATCCTTCTTTGGAGAAAATAAGCATATACACACAAGCATAATGAAAATTGCAAGAGCTATTCTCCTTGAAGAAGAGGTAAAAGAAGAGCTGGAAAGCGACGAAGAGAAATTTGTCAGAGAAATAGCTCAACAAATGCATCCAGATGAATCAAGGCGCAGATACAGAAAACTCGGGGAGGATATATTTCTTACACTTACCGAGATGGCAGATGAATCATTACCTAAAGGAGAAGATATCACTGAAAGAATGAAACTGATAAACAGGATTATGAAAAAAGACGAAATTATGTATAAAATAGTTAAGAAGTTAAGACCTAAATATGATGAAACTAAAATAAAGGCAGTCATCTTAGCCTTCCGTAAAGCCTATAATTTAGGTCATTTCGACGAGTTAGACTTCTAATTAGGTGTATATTGAAATGAAACTTCTAAGTTCAGCTTCAACCTTCATAATCATTCCCTAAGCCTTTGCTAAAATAACCACATAATTCTTCCCATAAGCCTTAGCGCACTTAGGGCATGTAGTATAAAAGAAATACATCTTCTTAATCTCTTTACCCTTTGAGCTAACATAAGTCTTCATTTCACTAATCCATTTACCCATATCCTTGTAAGGCCCTTCAAAAACCTTGGAAAGAAACGTTCCGGAAATCCTCTCCATCCTTGCTCCAGGCACTTCCTTACTAACCGCAATATAAACATCAGCTCCCCACAAAGAATTCTCATCAGAAAGCAGCACAGGCACAGGAGCAAGAGCATCCGTTTTCTTAATCAACTTCATATTCTTAACCATAACCTTCCCAAAATTCAATGGTATATGAAAGAAGCTTATCACACGATCCTTAAGAAATAATTTATCATGCCATGTAACCTCCTTATCCTCCCAAGGCTCAGGCTTAAACCTTTTACAACATCCAGTTTCAAACAATTTTTCCATTTTTAACCTCCAAACACCTTCTCCACACCCAAAATCTTCTTAACCTCATCGCTAACCTTCTTCTCAAAATCACCAACCTTCTCGCCCTCATCCTTCTCCTTGTTAATAACATTCATCAGCTCTTTGGTAACCAGCTCAGGAGAAAAGTCCTCAATCTCTATCTGGCCAGCATGCTCCTTAATAATATCTTCCTCAATATCCTCTATAGAACTAGCGCTCACCTTAACCTCCTCAAACTCTTTAGTGCTCAAAGCATTCGTATTCTTCATAACAAAAAAAGCAGACTTCTCATACAACCTCTTAAAAATCTCCTTAAAATCAATATCAGACGGCTTCCCACACTCCAAAACCCCGCTCAATCTTAGAGTAACAATCGTATTAATAAACTCCTTCTTAGAAATACCATCCAAAATTTCCCTTTCAACATCTTCAGGCTTCCTATGCTCACACTCAACCTTAATATGTTCAGTATTATAAATCTGCACAGGCTGCCACTCAACATTATTATCTGTAACAATAAAAAACCCTCCTTTGCTCAACTCTTCAAGTTCCTTAAAATTATTAGGAAACAACGGTCCAGGATAAGCAATCGTTCCATAACCCTCAATCTTCTCAGAAAACACAAAATGCGGATGCCCTCCCGCATAATAATCAAACTTCTTAGGCAGAAAACTCAAAGGTCTGGAATCAATCTTCTCCATACTTTTAGGCTTAAGCTCAGTAATCGCAGAATGAAACATGAAAATCTTATACCCTTCTTCATTCTCAAGATTCTCTCTAATCAAATTCTCATAATACACTCTCTCCAGTCCAGCCTTCTTCCCCATCATGCCAGTAATCTTAACACCAGTCTTCTCATCAACAGTAAAATTCAATTTAATCTTGCCATCAACAACCTCACCCTTCCCAACATTAACAAACAATCCAGCGCTCTCAAGCACATCCAGCATAGTCTTCCCTGAAGGAGAATAATCATGCGACCCAGCAATAACATACACAGGAATCTTATTATCCTTAAGCTCCTTCAGCTTAACAACAGTCTCCTTCAGCATATCAATAGAAGGCAATGAAGTATTAAACAAATCTCCTGCAATCAGAACAAAATCAACCCTCTTCTCAATACACAAATCAACACTCTTAACAAAAGCCATTGTACTAATCTCTTTCAGCTTAGGCTCTCTCCATGATCCAATATGGCAGTCAGCAAAATGCGCAAATTTCATCTTAATAGGAATATCTCAGAAGCTAAGAATGTAGCATATATTAAAAACAATGCGATTCCTTCCTGCCATGTAACCTCTTTCTTCTTAATAAACAGAATACCAATATACACAGCAGTCACAGCAAAAAGTGCAGGAATCATAAAAGCCTTCTTATCAAAAAGAATAGGATTTATAATAGAAGAAATTCCAATCACCAACGTTGAATTTGCAACAACCGCTCCCAGAATATTGCCAAATCCCATGGTCGTATGCCCACTCATCACAGCCTTAATCTGCACCATAAGCTCAGGAGTTGTATTCCCAATAGCAACAAACACAAGTCCCATCACAAACACAGGGATGTTAAATATATAAGACAACCTTAAAGCGGAAATCACAAGCCATCTTGCGCTCAACAGCAATGCAATCAACGAGCCAACAAAAACAAACATATCTTTCCATATATTCTTCCACTTAACATCCTTTTTGACCTTTCCCAATTCACCCTCTCTTTTAAGCAATCTCGATAAATAAACAAGGAAAGCTGTCAATAATATCATTCCATCAAGCCTTGAAATCATTCCATCTAACCCAAGTAGTAAAGGCAATAAAACCATAAACAATGTAGTAAACATCGTCCTGTCAACTATCTTGCCATGAACCTTAACCTTTCTGGCAATCACTGCAGCAATCCCCAACACAACAGTCACATCAAGAATATTTGAACCAATAACATCTCCCAATATAAGAGCTCCTTGCCCAGACAATGACGCAAAAATCCCTGCAGACAAATCAGGCAACGTTGTACCAATAGAAACAACCAAAAACCCAATCAAATACTCAGAAATGCCAGTCTTCTTAGCATAATCTATAATAGCATTAATCGCATAAGAAGCAGACTTCATAATAACCAAAATGCTCAGTACAGCAGTTATTAATGGGAACACAAATTCCAATTTTACCTCTTTTTTACTTAACTATTTGTATATGCGGATAAGCAATATCAACATTCTTAGACTCTTTCACCATCTCAAATATAGCTTGTGTAATATCACTCTCCGCCTTTATTTTATCATCAGTCTTTGTAAAAAATCTCACCTTAACAACAATCCCTGAATCCTTAAAAAACGTCCTTACAACAGGTTTCTCTGGAACTTCATTTAAAACATCCCTTGTAACCTTTCCCGCAGCTTCCTTACATATTTTAACAGCCTCATCAAGATTAGACTCATAAGTCACAAGTGTCCTAACCTCGCTCAATATAAACTCATCCTGCATCGTATAATTAACAATATTCTGCTCAAAAAGCACAGAATTAGGCACCAATATTATCCTTCCTGAACTCTCCTCTCCTCCAACAGTCCCACCAATCTCTTTCAGATAAATATGCGTCAATGTTATATCAGACACATCTCCCTTAACAGAGCCAATAATAATCCTATCTCCAATACTAAATGGTTTCTTCGTAACAACCATAATCCATGCAGCAATGCCTGTAATTGGCCTTTGCAATGCCCAACCCAATGCAGCAGTCAACAATCCTGCTGAAATCCCTAACCCTGTCCATGAGCCAGTATAAGTAAATATCAGTATAAGTATTATCAGGAATATAAACAAATATCTTAATATATTAAAGAATACAATAACATTAGATCTTTGTCTTTTGCTCTTAATCTTATTAAGCAAAACTTTCTTAATACTCTTTGTAATAATCTGATACAATACCTCAAGAATAACAAGCATTACAGCAACCCTGATTATCTTAATAAGTATTTCAGGTTTTATATTAAGCGCGCTAATATCAATCATAACCATTCATCAATTTATTAATTATATAAATCTTTTTATTACTTCATGGGTTTAATACCCCGTTGCTTGCAACGGTTGGATTAAAATATGAAGTTTAAAACATTTTATTCCACCAGTCTAGACTGGTGGTTCAAAGTGGAATAAAATGTGCTCAAGAGGGAGTGACCCGAGCCCACTTGAGTGGGCGAGCATGCCACCAGTCTATTGACTGGTGGTGGTCACGGACTTTTGACAATATTCCAGAGGGATACCAAAAACCAAAGGTTTTTTCGTACCTCACAGCTTGCTGTGATTGGGATTTTTATTAAATAACAATCTTTATATACATTCTATCCTAAAAACAATACTCTATGGACCTTCAGATATTATATCTTATGTTAGGCCTAATAGGCATCTGGATAAGTGCAGGCATAGCAGTCATAAACCTCCAGAAAATTGCAAAAGCCATCAACATGACAGAAGCCTTCATAGGTCTCACAGTTCTCTCCATCGCCACTTCTCTTCCAGAAATCTTTACCCATCTTGTAGTCAGCATGGACGTCTTAAAGGGAATTGATACAAGCAACATAGCAATAGGCACAAACATTGGCTCCAACATAATCCAGATAACCTTTATCATGGGCTTAATAGGTCTAATGGTTCTTGTAAAATCCCATAAGAAAATACTTAATATAGACTCCATAGTAATGCTCTCTGGCATCATCCTTCTTTTTGTAATGTGCTTAGATGGTAAAATATCAAGAACTGAAGGCTTCATCCTAACCTTTATTTACATTGGCTACCTAATCTACCTAACAAAAGGCGAAAAAATATTCAGAAATCATCATAAGTCTAAGGATAACATACTAAAGCACTCTATCTTAACATGCATAGGCTTAGCGCTGCTATTATATTCTGCAAAAGTCGTTGTAACAAACGCAGACACATTAGCAGCTCTTTGGGGAGTAAGAGACTCTTTTATAGGAAGCATAATAATTGGATTAATCACTGCGCTGCCTGAACTCACAGTTGCCATACGAGCAATCCTAAAAGGTTCCACAGGCATGTCATTAGGCACACTAATAGGTTCAAACATAACCAACCCTTTATTTGCATTAGGCATAGGTGCAATGGTCTCAGGTTACACTGTAGACAAAGTAATCACCTTCTTTGACATCCCATTCTGGTTCTTTGTCTCATTACTCCTAATCTTCTTCTTCAAAAAGAAAATGAAACTTGGCAAGCCTGAAGCAGTAACCCTTATTTTATTCTACCTTTCATACCTCTTTATGAAAATCATGTTCTTTGCTTAATAACATTTAAAAACAACCCTTACTTTTAACGCTTCTATGGCAAGAATCGCAATAGTCCGTAAAGAGAAATGCAAGCCAGAAAGCTCTGGCAAGTTCTGCATAAAAGCCTGCCCAGTAAACAGAACAGGCAAAGAATGCATAACCATGGGCACAGACAACAAGGTAATAATAGATGAATCTCTCTGCATAGGCTGCAACATCTGCGTCAAATGCCCCATAGAAGCAATCTCAATCATAAACCTCCCAGAAGAACTAAAACAAAAGCCAATCCACCGTTACGGCGTAAACGGTTTCTCACTCTACAGCCTTCCAATACCAGTATTCGGCAAAGTAGTAGGCATACTGGGAGTAAACGGCATAGGAAAATCCACAGCCATCAAAATCCTTGCAGGCATGCTCAAGCCAAACCTTGGGGAAAAAGGAAAAGCAGCAACCCACAAAGAGCTAATTGAATACTTCAAAGGCACAGAAGCCCAATCCTTCTTTGAAAAAGTAAGAGACAAAAACATCAAAATCTCTTACAAGCCCCAACAGGTAGACCTAATCCCTCAAACATTCAAAGGCACTGTAAAAGAACTATTAAAGAAAGTAGACGAAAAAAACAAACTAGAAGAAACAGCCCAGCAGCTAGACATAACGCCAATACTCAACAGCAAAATAGAAAGCATATCCGGTGGAGAATTGCAAAGAGTTGCTATAGCAGCCACAGTCTTAAAAAAGGCTGACGTATACATCTTTGACGAAATCACATCATACCTTGACATAAAGCAAAGGCTCAATGTTTCAAGATTCATAAGAGTGCTAGCAGACGAAAACACCTCAGTCATGATAATAGAGCACGATCTCATAGCACTAGACTACATGACAGACCTAATCCATATCATGTACGGAAAAGAAGACTGCTATGGAATAGTCTCTCTTCCAAGAACAACAAAAAACGGCATAAACGCATACCTTGAAGGCTTCCTAAAAGAAGACAACATAAGATTCCGTAACTCAAAAATTGAATTTGAAATCAAAGCCAAAGAAAAAGAAAAAAAGCGAAACCCTTTAACCAGCTGGAAAAGCATGGAAAAGAAGTTAGGAAACTTCAATCTCATAGCAGAGCCAGGCGAAGTCAGCAAAGGCGAAGCAGTAGGCGTGCTAGGAGAAAACGGTATAGGAAAAACCACCTTTGTCAAGCTCCTTGCAGGAGTCATAAAGCCAGACAAAGGCAGCCCTGACACAAAAGTCAAAGTCTCCTACAAGCCTCAATACATAGACTCAACCTCTAACGAGTTAGTCATGAACATCATGAAAGATGCCATAAAGAAATATGACAATGAAATCATAGTCCCTCTAACCATAAAGCCTTTACTAACAAAGCAAATCAACCAGCTCTCAGGAGGAGAACTCCAAAGGGTAGCCATCGCCCTATCATTATCAAAAGACTGCAACCTTGTCCTATTAGACGAGCCCTCAGCCTACCTTGACGTAGAACAAAGGCTAAAAGTATCCAAAGTAATAAAACACATCATAGAGCAAAGAAACATCTCAGCAATCATAGTAGACCATGACTTATTATTCTTAGACTACTTATCAGACAGACTATTAGTATTTGAAGGAACCCCAGCAAAACATGGCCTGGTCAAAGGCCCCTTCTCCATGGAACAAGGCATGAACTCCCTCCTAACCCTGCTCAATCTCACTCTAAGAAGAGACGGCACAAGCCATCGCCCAAGAATCAATAAAATCAACTCCGTCAAAGACAGAGAGCAGAAAAGTGCTGGGAAACTGTATTACTCTTAGCAAAAAAGTTCAGAATATTACTTCATTTTCATCTTAATGAATTTTTCAGCAATTTGTATAACTAACATTGTAACAAGTCCCCATGCCAGTGGTGACCACATTGGAACTCCCAAGAAAGAAGGATTTGCATACTGCCAGACTCCAAAATAGACACATATAATTTCCGCAAGTGAACCTATAATTGCTCCACATACAAAATAATAGACATCATGTTTTTTGTGCCAAAATATTTTTCTTATTACCCCTATTACAATAAACAGAAATGTAAGAAGAATATTATTGTTAAAGAAAATAGTTATTATTACAACACCTGCAAAAAATAGGATTATTTCAAAAAACAATTCTATTTCTAATTTTTTTGTAAGTAGCATAATAAGATTTTTGCATTATATATTTATAAAATCTTTGATTTGAGCTCAGCATAACAAGAATTTTAAGAGAAATATAATCTATTCCTTCACTATATCATTAATAGATTCTAAGTTTTTCTCAACATAATTCCATGATCCAAAGAGTGTTGTTGCAGGCAACACTTCAGTTAAAAGGTGCTTTGTGCTCTGTTCAAAGCTTTGGTTTTGTTTTAAAGCCCAGTAAGGTTTGTACCAGCCCTTTATTGAAAACAAGTAATTATCATAAGAGTTATTCTTAATATTGATTATTCTTTCTTCATTTGTGGAAATGTTGAAAGGAAGGAAATCAGTTTCTATTTCTTTTATACTGTATGGAACATCTTCTGAGAAATCAACTGTAACATTGTTGATAACATACCAGTCCTCTATATAATCAAGCGTTATGTTTATGTAATCGTGATCATCACTTACTTTTGCGTATATCAGGAAATCTTCTCCGGTTTCATTTATAATATCTGATTTTCCTCTTATATTTCCAACATCTTCTCCATTCAGTAATATATGCATATTGTACTGGTTAATTGATGTTCTCCATACTTTGTTTATTATTGGTAATGAAAATTGTTTATCATAAAATTCAAACCAGTTTGCTCCTAAATTGCTTAATAAGTATGTTAACGTCTTTATTGATAAGCCTGTATGTCTTGCATTGATTATTATCTTTGCATAATCTCCCTGCTTCTTGAAATAGTATGAATCGTCTTCAACCTTATAAGGAGGTTGAGGATCATCTATAGAGTGCAATACGCCAGTATTCTCTTCTGGAAGGAAGAATGCGTCTGATTCAATCCCATACACTCTGAAATCATTGATGTATGATGTTTCTTCTTCGAAAGGTTCTGTTATCTTTATATAATCTAAGTTTCCTTTGTATGTTTGATAACTGTATTCTTCTAATGATTTCATGAAACTCATCGCAAATGCATCATGAACATAGCTGCAATCTTCTTCTGAACAAGCATATATGTAAGGACATCCTGCTTTTTGAACACATTTCCCAAGCCAATTGCATTTATTCTCTCTTTGATTGCAGCAGTCAGCATTAGTGCTGCAAGCAGTGCCAGTTGCTCCGCATGCTGGTGGTGCAGGTACACAGGCAGCATCCATGTTAAAAGTCTTTGGTGCTACACAACTCCTTCCCCCACAGCTTGTGAAATGATCATTATTAGTATTCGCATGAGGGGTACTAGTACAGGCTCCATTTGAACAACCTACAGAATAACATGTCTGATATTTATGAAGATTCCCATCATCACCACAGCTCCAGTATGCACTCCAATCACCATCACAATAATCTACTTTCTGGTTGGAAGCTAAATACCTTGAACAAGTAGGATCCTCACATTTTCCTAACCCAGTGCATCTTTTTTGTATAGCATCATAATCTCTTATTTCACATCCATTTCCATAAGCATAACAGTTATCTAACCCATCACAATTCTTTGTGCCGCAATCACTATCCCTTGTCTCATCATAAACAGGAGTTCCGCTTGCATCACACTTCCCGCATTTAATTCCAGCATAATTATTCTTTGTAGAGCAGTCTCCATAAGCTCTCCATGCTCCGGAAGTGGAGCATGTTTTGGTCTTTGTACCTACACATGCATCAGTGCCGCAGCTAGTGCTACTAGTCAAAGTAATGCCTGCATTATTTTTATTCTTATAACCATCACAATTCCTGTCATAACCATCGCACACTTCTGTTGTTGGTTCAACAGAATCGCAGCCAGTCCATCCTCCTGCATTAGTGCAGCTCTCATCTCCATACCTGCACAATCCTACATCAGTTGTTCCGCATGGTTGAGTAATACCTTCAGAGCCATCCAATACACCATCACAATCACTATCAACTCCATCGCATGCTTCAGTTGCTCCTGGATTAATCGCTGCATCACCATCATTACAATCACCACTCAATTCAGCATAGCCAGTAGGAACTGTGCATGCTAGTGTTGTATCAGAAGTAACCCCATAATTATCTCCATCCGAATCCCTATAATAAGTTGTCTTCACTCCTTCATCAACATTTCCATCACAATCATTATCTAACCCATCACATATTTCAACTCCTCCATTTGTAATTTCACACTCGCATCCATCTCCCATATTCCCATTTGTATCAACATAACCAGATGCACAGCTACAGTCAGAATTAGGATTCGGCGTGCAAGTTCCGCAGCTTTCATCTATACCATCATCATCTGCTCCAACATCATCGCATGGATTATTGCATGTTCCTACAGTGTTAATATAAAGAGCAGAACATTCAGATGTACCACAGCTGTTTTCTGTTCCAGTCTCGCATCTATTATCTATAGCCGTGCAATCATCACTCCCTCTTTCATCATTGCATCCATTTGTAATACCACTTCTTACATAGAAAAGACCGCCACTGCAATAATCATCACACACATAATCCGTCCATCCTCCTTGTGTATCATCGCACTGTGCTCCACATTCACCTCTATAGCATGTATAACTACAGCCACCATTAGCCACACACCTATTCTCATATCCGGTATATTTATTATTCCCATCACACTTAGTACACCATCCACATGATGCATCAGTCCCGCATCCAGTTTGATCATAACTTGCGCAGCAAGAATTCCCTCCCACCGTTACACTTGTTGTTTTATCAGTTCCTGCTTTATATGACTTAGAAGTATCCACACTGCACTTAGCAGTCTTTGCAGCCCCTGTATAAGCTCCTGCATTGCAGCTAAATCTTACATTATTTCCAATCCATCCTATAGCAATGCATGTTGTTGCTCCAATAAAAGCATCAATGCTATTAACTCCTGCAACATTTGATGTACAATCTATACTAAAAGTTTCTCCTGGGCATACTGTGCTGCTTGACACTGAAATAGCAGTCACTTCCACTGAACATCCATCATCACCATGTGTTGCAGCCCCTTGCCCTCTGTCAAGAGTATCATAATCCTTCTTTCCATCACAATCATTATCCACTCCATCAGCGCAGTTTGCACCAGTCTCACTCGCAGCATACCCTGTAATA
>JASMCJ010000007.1 GCA_030753365.1 Candidatus Woesearchaeota archaeon | reverse complement strand
TTGCTGTGAACTCGCTTGATTCATGGGCAAGCGCACTTGCTACTTTCATTTGTACCATGTTGAAGCCTAACTTTTTGAAGGCGCTGAATGGCAGCTCTAAGGTATCTTCAAGTGTTATCAACCTATATTTTCTCATGATTTCAAGCATGCAGGCGCTTAGAAAAGATGATTTACCTGAGCCTCTTGTTCCGCAGATAAAGAATGTTCTTGTTCCATCTATGAGGAAGCTTAGCACACCAGCAGCAAGAGGATTTATCATTCTGTTTTTTATGAATAAGGGGAGTGTCCATGGCTTGTCTCTGTGTCTTCTGAAAGAGAATGATAATCCTTTTGGTGATAAAGGCTCGGTGAGAGTGGAAGTTCTTGCGGCTGCGCCAGGGATTTTTATTTCTGTGTCTAGGATTGGGTTTGCTTCATCAAGCGGCCTTCCAGAGAGCATTCTTAGCTTTGATGCCCAGGATTCTGATTCTGGCATTGTGGGCATGATGTTTGTCTTGCAGTTGCCAAAGTCCTGCTGAACAATAAAGATAGGGAGTTCGCCCATAGGAGAGTTTATTGATATGTCCTGCACTTTTTCATCCTGAAGGAGCACTTCTATAAGACCAAAGCCTACAGTGTATCTTACAAGTATTCTTGTAAGTTCGTCAACTTCTTTTGCTCTTAGCCTTATGTTTCTGTATGAGGAGAGCTCTTCTATGAGGTCATGGCCTACATTGAAGAATACTTCTCTCATTCTTTCAGGGTCAACGAATTCGCTCTTTTTGGGCTTGTGCTCAGACATGATTCTTCTTGCAGCATCTATTATCTCATATTTATCTTCAGAGAGCTTGAATTCAGGAGGGATTATATGATAGAGGGGCTGGATGTCATCAGGCATGTTAAAGATTGTGACTTCTGTGTTGCCTACAAGGTAGGCGTCTAATTCTTCACCTTCTTTGGGATAAGCTGCCATGAGCCTGGTGAAAATAAAGTCAGGCTTTACTGCAGGACTGAATACTTTTGAGTATAATGACCTATCGCCAATTTTGTAGCCTGCTAACTGTTTGCTCATTAGTTTGATTAGCTTTGTGCCATCAAGTAGTTTGGATACATATTCCAATAAAGAGATGATTTTCTTGATGCTTGATATTAGAGTAGGGTTTTGCGTTCTTGTGAGAAAAATCTTTTCTCTTCTCAATATTCTTCTTATTTCAACATAAGCGCCTAAAGGATCTTTTTTAAGGAGGCTGAATAAGATATTCTGGAGTTCTGCATATTTTGCAGGGTCTGTGATAGAATAGTAATTAATTATTTTCTGTTTTACAAGCATTTTATAGATTCTTGCAATCTCAGCAAGGGTTTCAGCCTGGAAGGTGTCATATTCATAGTCTCTTTTTTGAATAAAGATAATTTTGTTAACACCGCTTGCTTCACTAAGAATGTCAATGGTTTTTGACATTGATGTTTCATCATCTTCAAGAGAAGGAACTCTTGTGTATGCTTCGCAGTCTATTCTAAGAATTACATCTTCTCCTTCTCTTAATATATCATAAGAAAAGGCCTCTTTTTTTTTCTCAAAGGCTGGCATTTTTAAAAGTATGTTAACTTAAAGTCTATAGGTTAAAATAAAGTTATGCTAAATATAAAGGTTTTGATTTAAAGGAGATGGTTTATTACCATTATAAAATACTCACATAAAGTTAATAACTATTGGATTAATCTATAAGATTATGCCTTTAATTAATTCTAATCCAAAGCCACAAGCCAAACAGGAGCATAAAGGATTGTTTGGTGGAGGAGGGGATAAGCCTAAAACAGAAGATACTGGAAAGGTTAATGAGCAGGTAATAAATATAGATAATAAGCTGAGAGTTGTAGAGGAAAGGACTTCAAACCTGCAGAGAAGGTATATGGTGAATGAGCGAAATATGCTTAGCACTAATAGAAAGTTTAATTCTGAGATTAAGACAATAAATATGGATATTAATGAGCTTAAGAAAGAGATTAATCAGATTAAGATTAAAATACTGCAGATTATAGAGGAGCTTAAGAAGGGTGCAAGGAAGGAAGATATGAATATGATTAAGAAGTATGTTGATTTGTGGGAACCAGTTAATTTTGTTACTAGGCATGAAGTGGAAACATTGATTAATGATATTCTGAGAGAGAAGAAGGTTTAGAATTCTGCTGTTGGATTGGTTTTGGTTAATATAAAAGGTGTTATATCTCCGCCACAATGGAGCTTTATTAGGGATTTAAGCTCGTTTAGGAGTTTTTCAAGCTCTTTTTTTGTTACAGGAGGGATGCCTTCTACATAGAGGATGGCATTTTTAGTGTTTTCTGTTATTCTTGTTTTGTAGCATTCTTTCCAGTTCCATTTTCTGCATAAGACTTCTACTTCATCTTTGTAGATTACTTCGCCTTTATCAGGGTTCTGCTTATTGCCTTCGCCTGAAGGAACAAAGTTTTCAGTGCCTTCTGCAATGGTTAGTTTTATATCGCCTACTACTTGATCAAGGTCATCTCCGCCCAAAGGGATTAAGTATTTTAAGGAGAAGTAATTGTATATGTCAACGAGCTTATTTTTTCTGAATACATCTTTGCCATCAAGCACTTTTCTCATTAGGCTTTCTACGGAAGAATGATGCTTGTGAGGTTCTGAGCCAAAAGCAAGGAAAGCGCTTCTCCAAGGGGAGATGAGCTTATGTTTAGCCAGTTTTTCTGAAACAAAATCCGTTTTTAGTAAGATTCCTACTTCTTTTAATAGGATGTGGAGAGCTTTACTTTCGCCTTTGTTAGTTATTCCTCTAACTATAAGAATTCCAATATTTAGTTTAGGGAATTTCTTGAATATCTCTTTTGTTATCTCAACTGTCTTCATCTTCCTCTTTTTCTTCTTCTGCTTCCTCATAGCCTTTCATAAAGGCTTCTTCACGAGGAGACATTTCATCGTCGTCAACTAAATCTTCCCTGGATTCTTCATCGTATACTGATTCGTCATCCTCTTCTTCTTCTAGTGACATTTTAGATTAACAAGAAAAAGGGAGTTTAAAATAGTTTTCGTAAGGCTTTTAAAGGAAAAAAATAGAAATGAAAATTTGAGGGGTAATTTAACCCCTGGCTACTCCATCTTCGCCAACTTTTATGCCTTTTCTTTCTCTTATTTGACCTACTATCTTAGGTTGAAGGTCTGTTGGCAGCTTTTCAAACATCTGGTCTATTAATGAAGAGCTTCCTCTGCCGCCTGTGGCGCTTCTTAAGTCTGAACTCCAGCCGAACATTTCTGCTACTGGCATCTTGGCTTTTATGGTTACTATGGCTTCTTCCTGCTGCATGTCTAATAGTTGCCCTCTTTTGTTGGCAATGAGCTTGGATATTTCGCCCATATAGTCTACAGGAGCTTCTATTTGGATTACTTGTAATGGTTCGTATATTATTGCACCACCGTTTAGCATGGCTGCTCTTATGGAGTCTCTTACTGCAGGGTATACCTGTGCAGGTCCTCTGTGAATTGCATCTTCGTGAAGTTTCATGTCCATTAGCATGGCTTTTATTTTTATGCTTGGTTCTTTTGCTAGTGGGCCGGATTTCATAACGTCTTCAAACATGTCTAATACCATATCTATTACTTCACCTATATGGACCTGTCCACGAGTCATGTCAATGAACATGTTGCCATCAAAGATATCTTTTACTTTTATTGCAATCTTTGAGTCCATGCCAAGATCTACTAGCTTGTCTCTTAGGGCCATGTCTTTTTTCTTGATTCTCATTTCAGGTATTGAACCATCTTTTACTGCTTTTACTATGGAATCTTCTAATGGCTCTACAATGAAGTAGAATTTGTTGTGCTTGTTAGGAGATTTTCCTTCAACTTCCGCTGATTTTTTTGTTATTGTTTCCCTGTATACAACGATAGGAGGAGAGGTTTTGACTTCTACATTTTTTTCTGTTTTGATTCTGTTTTCGATTACTTCAAGGTGAAGCTCGCCCATGCCGTGCATTAGGTGCTCTCCTGTTTCTTCATTAATTTCTATTTGTACAGTAGGATCTTCTTTTGATACCTGCCTTAGAACTTCTATTAGCTTTGGAAGGTCTGCAGGGTTTTTTGCTTCAATAGCTTTTGTGACTACTGGGTCAAATATGTGTGTTATTTTTTCAAATGGTTCTGTTGGACCTAATGTGATTGTTTCTCCAGGGTATGCTTTTATGCCTGCAACACCGATTATGTTACCTGATGGCACGTTGTCTACGATTTCTTTTTTAGCGCCGTTGTAGATAAAGACCTGCTGGATTTTTGAGTTTTGTTTCAGCCTGTTTAGATAAACATCTATGCCTTTTTTCATTGTTCCTGAGAACATTCTTCCTGCAGAGATTTCTCCTGCCTGAGGGTCAACTACTATTTTGGTGATGACAAAGAATAGAGGACCGTCTGAGTTACATTTGATTAATGATTTGCCTTCATCACTGTCAACCTCACCATGCCATATTTTTGGTATTCTGTATGATTGAGCTGTTATTGGGTTTGGAAGGTGCTTGATTACCATGTTTAGCACAACTTCGTGCAGTGGAGCTTTTTCTGCAAGCTCTTTGTATTTTTCGCCCTGTTCATAATGGTCTATGATGTCTTTGAATGTGAGGTTTTTCTGCTGCATGTAAGGGATGGATAAAGCCCAGTTGTGGAATGCAGAACCGAATGCAACACTGCCTTCCTGGACGTTTACCTGCCATCTGTCTCCATAGCCTTCAGGAGCGATCTGTTTGATTAACTTGTTTACCTGAGCAATTATTTTTATAAAACGCTCTTGCATCTGATCAGGTGTTAGTTTTAGCTCTTTGATTAATCTGTCAACTTTATTTATGAATAGTACAGGTTTAACGAGTTCTCTTAAAGCCTGCCTTAGCACTGTTTCTGTCTGAGGCATTATGCTTTCTACTGCGTCAACGAGTACTACAGCGCCATCGGTTGCTCTCATTGCTCTTGTAACGTCTCCGCCAAAGTCTACGTGGCCAGGAGTGTCTAATAGATTGATTAGAAATTCTTTTTCTTCAAAGATGTGTACCATGGATACTGCTGCAGTGTCAATTGTGATGCCTCTTTCTTGCTCATCTTCATGGAAGTCCATCTTTAATGCTTTGCCGGCATCTTCTTTGCTCATCATGCCGCAGCCTGCTAAAAGGTTGTCTGAGAATGTTGTTTTGCCATGGTCAATATGGGCACAGATAGAGATGTTTCTAACATTGTCTGGTTCTTTCATAATTCTCGTTACCCTATCTACCATTTTTTCTGCCATTTTAGTTATTCCTCTTTAAGATTGTCTAATATTTTTTGTGTGTCTTCGATAATATGATTGTTAGGTTCAGATATGCTTGTGTTAGCATCAACTCTGTGAACTATGCCCTTGGTTTGGTAATATTCCAAAACAGGCTTTGTTTGGGTGCTGTATACTTCTAACCTTTCTTTGATTGCTTCAGGCTTGTCATCGTCTCTTTGGTATAATTCTCCGCTGCATTTGTCACAGATGTTTTCCTGTTTTGGTGGAACATTTGTTATATGGTATATTGAACCATCTTTTTTGCATAATCTTCTTCCAGATAATCTTTGGATTATGACTTCATCATCAGCAAAATAATTGATTATAGCGTCTAAGGTTGTTATTCCTTCAAGGGCTTCTGCCTGTTTTACTGTTCTTGGGAAGCCGTCAAGGAGAAAACCGTTTTGGCAGTCTTCTTTATCTAACCTGTTTTTTAGCATGCCAGTTGTTATTTCGTCAGGCACAAGAGCGCCTTTGTCTATGTATTCTTTTGCTTTTTTGCCTAACTCTGTTTGCTGCTTGATTTCTGCTCTGAATAGGTCACCTGTTGCGATATGAGGCATATGATAAATTGCTTCTAGTTTAGCTGCATATGTCCCTTTTCCAACGCCAGGGCTTCCGAATAGTGCTATTTTCATTTGTTTCCTCCTTTTTAGAACGTGTGCTGCTCGTGAACTGTTTTATAATTGTGTAGTTCATCTATGCTGAACCATAGCTTGATTTCTTCTTTGGCTTCTTTGCTTGTTGCAGAAGCATGAATAAGATTTCCTACTTTTCTCTCTTTTTTGTTAGCATAATTTTTTGATATGTGGCTGAAGTCGCCTCTGATTGTTCCAGGCAGAGCTTCATTTGGATAGGTGCTTCCTGTTATTTTTCTTACATTTTCAACTGCATCTACTCCTTCTAATATCATTGCGATAACAGGGCCTTCTTTTATATAATTGACCAGATTTTCTAAAATCCTTTTACCATACCTCTCGCCTATGTCACTATAATGTTCTTTGGCAAAAGCATCATCAATCCAATTCATTTTCATTCCAACTATTTTTAATCCTGCATCTTCAAATCTGGAGATTATTCTTCCAGCAAGAGATCTTTGCACTCCGTCAGGCTTTATTATTACTAATGTTCTTTCTATCATTTTATTTATCCTTTTTTGTTTTTATTTTGCTTGCCCATTTAAATTTAGAAGGTTTTCTGGTTAGTTTCATTAGGTTTTTCTCGCATTTTGATGAACAGAAATTTTCTGTCTTGCCAGTAGCATATACATAGAGTTTTCCTGTGCCTTTTTCAAGAGTTTTGTTGCAGAATGAACATTTAACCATTTTATCTTGTGTTACCTCTGCCACCTGTCCTGTTTAAAGGTCTTGCTTCAATTTCTGTTTCTCTTAGCATTAAGGTATCTCCTACCTGTAAGGGACCTTTTACATTTCTTCTTATGATTTTGTTTTTGTCACGGCCGTCTAAGACTTTGCATCTTACCTGAGTTGCTTCTCCTCTTGTGCCTGTTCTGCCAATGATTTCTTCTACGGTGGCAGGCACTGCGTATGAGAATCTTATGCTGCCTTTTGCTTCCTCTTTTTGAGGAGGCCTGGTGCCTTTGTCTTTAGGAACCCTGTCTTTAGGAGCCTTGTCTTTAAGAGCTTCTTCTTTAGAATGCTTTTCTTTAGCCTCAGGTTCTTTTTCTTTAGCCATTTTTATAATGCTTTAATCTTTTTGGTTATGTCTTCAAGCAAATCTTTTGCTTCTCCAGGCTCAACGATTGCTATGCTTGCTGTGCCAACGCTAATACCGATTGATACGCCAAGCTCTTCTTTGCTTGGGACCTGTACACATAGTACTTCCTTTTCTTCTGATAGTAAAGGTATGTGCATGGTTATTTCAGGTGGAGTTACATCTTTTGCGATTACAACTAGCTTAGCAATGCCTCTCTCGATTGCTTTGGTTGTTTCGTTTGTTCCTTTCCTGATTTTACCGGTTGTTTTGGCTACTTCGATAGCTTCGTATACCTGTTCAACAAGTTCTTTTGGAATTTCTTTAATTGCCATTTTAATTTTCCTCCTAAGTGCAGATATATATGAGAAGTAAAAACCTCTCTCAAACCATGTTAATGGTTATCATCAGTCACTGGTATAATAGAGGATATGAATTGTATTTAAAAAGGTTTCTATGGATTTTGTGATAAAAATACCCAAAACCATATATATACGATAAAGAGTTAATGATTATTATGAAAGCTTTGGCTATTACATCAAAGGGTATTGAAGATATTACTGCTTTAGAGATTAAGGAGCTGATTAAGGTAGAGGGTAGTGTGAAGGAATCGGTTGTGGTGTTTGAACCTAAAAAAATTCTTGATTTGTGCACACTTTGTTATAAGGGGCAATCGGTTTCAAGAGTGCTTTTTTTGTTGGAGAGTTTTGAGTTTAAGGATAAGAAGGATTTGCTGAAGAAGTTTGGCTCTAAGAAGATTGATTATGGGGAATGGCTTGATAAAAGTAGTAAGTTTATGGTTGAGTGCAGAAGGGTTGGGAAGCATAAGTTTTCCAGCCAGGATGTTGAGAAGGAGATTGGAGAGCTTATGCCTTTGGAGAATAAGGTTAGTTTGGATAAGCCTGATGTTGTGTTTTATGCTTATATATTTGAGAATAGTTTTTATTTTGGGGTTGATTTTGCAGGGTTTGATTTAAGTAAAAGACAGTATAAGGTGTTTAACCATCCTAATGATATTAAGGGCACTATAGCTTATGCTTTGGTTAGGCTTAGCGGGTTTAATAAGGATGTTTTGTTAGATCCTTTTTGCAAGACTGGAGTTATACCGATTGAGGCTGCGTTGTTTGCTTCTGGGTTTCCTGTTAATTATTTTAATAAGGAGAGGTTTAGGTTTTTGAAGCTGAAGCCTTTTTTGAAGACGGATTTTAAGAAGTTCTTTGAGAAGAAGGTTAGGAAGAGTGGTAAGATTTTTGGGTATGAAGGCGTGCCTTTTCATATAGTGTCTGCTAAGAAGAATGCTAAGATTGCAGGGGTTGATGTTGAGTTTTCTAATGCAGGAGTTGAATGGATTGATACGCATTTTAAAAAAGGAGAAGTTAATAGGATTGTTTGTTATCCTCCTGTGATTTCTGATAAGTGGAATAAGAAGGAGATTTTGAAGCTGTATCAGGAGTTGTTTTATCAGGCGAATTATTGTTTGGCTAAGGAGGGTAGGATTGTGGTGGTTTCTAATGATGTTGGGTTGTTGAAGGAGAAGGCTGAGAGGTATAAGTTTAAAGTAATTAGTGAAAGAAAGATTTGGTTGGGGAAATTGGAGATTGGTGTGGCTGTGTTTGGGAGGGGATAATGTTTATATAGAAGCTTTGTATTTAGTAGGATAATGATAGATATTAAGAAAGATTTTGAAGATGGATTTAATCTGTTAATGAAGCATAAGAAGATTATGGTCCCAGTGTTGTTTTCTATTGTTGTTCCGTTGATTTTGATTTCATTGTTTTTTAGCCTTTCTGGTGTAAGCCCTTTGTTGAGGGAGCTTGCTTCCGCTAATGAAGACTTTGATAAGGAAAAAACTGATTATTTGTTAAGTAAAGAAAATATTGGCACAGATAATTATAGTAAGGAATTAATAAATTATTTAGGTAAAGATTCAGAAAGTTCAACTTATAATGATGATTTTGAAGAATATCTAGAGGGAAAGGGATATGACTGGAGCAGGTATAAGGAACTGTTAAATGCTAAGAATGTTGTGATGGGGATTGTTTTTGTTTTATTGAGTATGATTAGTTCGTTTTATTTTTCCAGTAAGGCTTATTTGATGATTGCATTGGCTATAAAGAAGAAAAAGAGTAATAATTTGCTGAGGATGACTAATAGATTTATGTTAAAGTTTTTTTCAATGAGAGTATTGATTGGTTTTATTGTATTTATACCTGCAATGGTTCTGGCAGGGCTTGGAGGAATGCTTTTTTTTGTTAATGAAATCCTAGGGATATTATCGATTTTTCTTTTTATAATATTGTTTTTTGGTTACTTAATTTTTATGTCATTAAAGTTGTTTTTTGCAACGCCAATAATGTTTGTTGAAGAACAAGGACCTTTGAGGTCTATAAAGCAGAGTTTTCAGATGACAAAGGGGCATTTAAAGCAGGTTTTGATTATACTTTTTATGATTGTAGGAATTACAATATTTATTAATAGTTTTGTGGGGCAACCATTGTATAATACTTATTTAAGCCTCTTTTTTGAGTCTAATTTGGTTAAAGTGGCTATTAATTTAGTTCTTGTTTTGTTTTTTTTAATGCTGGAATCGTTTGTGTTCACTTTTGAATATCTTTTCTTGTTTCTTTCGTATGTTGATTTTAAAAGATTAAAAAAAGGAGGTAAAAAATGATAAATATGAAACAGCCAGTTTATGGCGGGTTTTGGATAAGGTTTGTGGCAGCGTTTTTGGATAGTTTGATAATTGGGATACCGGCAGGGATTATACAGTTTGTGTTAGTGTATTTTACTGGTATGCGATCATTAAGTTATCTTGTTTCGTTGGCTATGGCGGTTTTAGTGATTTATTTGGATGGTATTAAAGGAGGAACTCCTGGAAAGTTGATTTTAGGGATGAGGATTGTTAATGAGAAAGGTGAATTTATTGGCATTCCGATGGCTATTTTAAGGTATATTGGCAAAATATTGTCCACCCTTATATTGTTTATAGGGTATTTTATGATTGGATGGGATGTCAGAAAGCAGGGATTGCATGATAAGATTGCCAAGACCTATGTGGTTAAGGTTTAATCTTTTTTTTTCTTTTTTTATGAAAATGTTTATATATAGACTGATAAATCTAATTATAAAATGACAGATTTAATTGTTACAATGAAGATTATGCCTTCTGGTCCTGATGCTGATTTAGGTAAGATTGAGGAAGAGGCTAAGAAGGAGATTTCTGAGTTTGGCGGAGAGGTTGGCAAAGTGGAAGTTGAGCCGATAGCATTTGGACTGAAGGCTTTGAACTTAATCTTTGTGATGGATGAAGCACTTGGATCAACAGAAGCTCTTGAAGAGAAAGTTAAGAAGATTAAAGAAGTGAATTCTGCTGAAGTTGTTGATGCTAGACGGGCTATAGGTTAAGCATTTAGCTTCGCTAAATACTTAGGGCCTCCCCACTATCGCTGCTTAGTAGCGTGTCCCACCCCTAACAAATAGGGAAGCATTTGATGAACTGGATGGATGGTGCTGGATGATTTCTTAAAGCATAAAGAACATTATCACAGGCAGTAACAGACATCCCATACTAAGACTTCTTTTCACACCTAATTGAGGAGGTATTATTCCCAATGCTGTGCTGGTTATCAGGATGAGGATGCCTAATGGGCCGTTGAAGATTAAGACCAATATGGAGATGAGTACTATTATTGAGATGCAGATTGCTTTGTAATTGATTTTGCTGATGATGTTTGAGAAGCCTTTTGTGATGTACATGGCAAGGAAGGTTGCGATGCCACCAGCTATAGCAGCACAACAAATTAAGACTATCAAGTCAACTAAATCTATGCTTTTCACGATTTCTAGGACTGCTACGACTGCGCCGTTTCTTGCTTTCTGGAGTGTATACAAAGTAACCAAAGAAAATAAGAAATTAACAGTATTAATACCTCCAATCAGTATCATGAATGCATAGGGTCCAATGTTGCCTACTATTTGCATGCCTAGCACTGCTGCCTGGGCTGCTCCAAGGCCTGGCATCATGCCTGTCAAACTTCCAGAGAAGACTGCTGCCCCTAAGGCTTTTATGGTGTTTAACTTTGGTATTTTGATTGAGTCTGTTATTGTTTGCTTGGGGACTTCTACGTTATCACTTAGAGACGTAACCAGTGTGCTCACACCAAATAGTCCAGATAGCATGGCAAGAAGGGGTTGATTTAGGTTAGGGGTGTTTAACACAATTAAGCCCAGAATTCCGGAGAAGGTGAATATGAAAAGACCAAGTACCTTTTTATTAAGCCCAGACTCTTTTAGGATCATATAAGCAACTACAAATATCAATATATGTCCCATGTAAGGTTGGATGAATGAATATAGTTTAGGCACAAATGGTATCATAAAAGGAATTATCAATATGGTCAATATCAAACATAGCAAGGAGCCTATTACAGTTAATTTAACTGCTTCATAGCCTTTCCCTTCTAGCAACAACTTATGCCCTGGCAATACACTTAACGCCATGTCAGGGTCAGGCGCTCCTAAGAAGATAGATGGAATAGAATCTAAGAATGTGTGTGTAACACTCATGGCAATAACAAAACATGCCAACACTAAAGGAGAAGTAATGTTTAAAAAATAAGCAGAGGCGCTTAAGAGAAGTAGTGATACAAGATTAATATGGATTCCGGGGATGAGGCCGGTTACTATTCCTGCCATAATCCCTAACAGTACAGCTATGAGTAGTTCTAACATTAAGAAAAAGGGAATATGAGTTTATTTATAAATTCATTTCAAACTTAAAACATTAGAATGCACTACTATAATCTTATCTCTTTTGTCTTTGAATTTTACTGAAGCAGGAGGAAGAGCAAATTTGCCTACTATGCTTAGCTTGGATTTCATGCTGTAAGTAACAATTCTTTCTTCCATTTCTTCTAAAGATTCTATATTCCATGTGACTATTGTTCCCCTACCTTCATGAGTGGTTATCTTGCTTGGATGAAGTGTGCCTATTTTGAACTCTTTCTCTACTTGGATAATGTTTGGAACTTTGTCTATGAGCTTAATACCATTAACTGGCTTTTTGGTTCTGTTCTTTACTGTTAGCATTAGGCTTAATTCAGAGATTCCATCATGCTTTCTTTTTATTTCCCTTACACTTTTTATAACAATAAGAGGGCTTCTGAAAATATAATAAGAGAGTGTGCCAATCAATATGATGGCAATAATCAAAACCAAAGGAAGATAGTTTACGGTTACTTCAAGCTTAACTGAATCCTGCGCAGGAATGTTAACTTTCCATTCTAAGTAGATTGCATCATCTTTAACGACAGAGGCTCTTGGATTTGAGGAAGCAAATAATCTTTGGAAAGGGTTTGTTTTTATTTGGTATAGTTCTTCAGCAGGAACATTGCTGGGGTTTGTTAGAGTAATTATTTGCTTGGTTTTGAGTAGTCCCTTTTCAGTTTTTACCTCTTTCTGGAATGATTCGGTAAAGCCTATTACATCATAATCGCTTACTACTGTGAATGTTTTGTCAAGAACTGTTACTGTCGTAATTAAGGAGTCTTCAAGAGGCTCTTGAGTTGAATCAAACGTAAATGTAAACTCTTCTATCTTTTTTTCTAAGGGTTTTAGGCTTATGCCTGTTTTCTGTTCATCAATCAACGCGCTCTTGAGGCTTAAGCTTAAATCTGCTATGTTTAATAGATTCTTGTTCTTAACCCCTACCTTAATGGTCTGCCTTTGTCTTGGATCTAGTTTTCCTTCATTAGGCAATTCTAATGTTATAAGAATTTCAGGCTTAAACTCGTCCTGATGGTATTCACCAGAGAGAAGGCTTAAGTCAATGACTTTTCTTACTTCTTCGTCTGTTTTTTCTGAGTCAACAATGATTTTTATTTGGTATCTTCCAGGCCAAACTTTTTCAGTGGGATATACTTTTAGAGTGGTTGAGACTTCTGAATTAGCAGGGATTAACATTCCTGACAATCTGTGAGATTGAGGGCTTGTCTGCACGCTCCAGAGAGAGAAGTCAGGCAGAACTATTCTGTATCTGTTTTCATAGTCAAGGTTGCTCTTGACTGTGAGCTTGTATTCAGCTCCTTCTGTTATAAAAATAGATGTTTTTATGGGTTCAATAGATACATCAAAACCATAGCCTAAGACGTAAAAAGAGCTTAAGATAAGCATTATTCCAAGTAATATACCCCTTTTCAACATAGATTGTCACCCATAGTATCTTATATTATAAACTATGTGTAGGATTTTTGGTTTACTGATATTTAAAGCTTTTGATTACTTAAATAATAAATTTTATAAGCTCCTTGTGTTTTTAAAGGTATATGGCTAAGAAAAAGGCAAAAAGTAAGAAGGATACCAGTATTTTGAAGGATGAAGGTAGTGAGGATACTGATAATAAGAAGGAAATTACTGCATTTTTCTCAAGAGAGAGGGTTTTGACAGAGAATTCTGATGAAGCAAGAGAACTTTATAATCAAAGCAGGTATGGAAGCGTAGTGGAAGATGGTAAGGTTCAGTTATCACTGCTTGAGGCTTTGTATCTTATGGAAAAGGGAAGACTTAAGGTTGTAGATGGCAGGAATCATAAAATCACGTTTGAAAAGTTCTTAAAGAAAGCGCAGAAGGTTGAGCCTAATATATGGGTAAGGTTTTGCGTGTTTAAGGATATTAGGAATAGAGGATATATTATTAAGACTGCTTTGAAGTTTGGAGCAGATTTCAGGATTTATGACAGAGGAGTTAAGCCTGGTGAGGATCATGCAAGATGGGTGGTTTATCCTGTGCATGAAGGTTCTACTATTACATGGTATGAGTTTGCCGCTAAGAATAGGGTTGCACATTCTACTAAGAAGAGATTGTTGATTGGGATTGTTGATGATGAAGGGGATGTTACCTATTATGAGATTAGGTGGTTAAGGCCTTGATTGTTGTGTAAAACATAAATTTATTTAAACGAATATTCTTTTTCTTTTTATTATGCTTAATAGAGATGATGTTCTTAAGATTGTGGAGAGGGATGGGCCGTTGATTCCTGTACAGATTGGTTCAGAGCTGAAGACTAGTATTATTATGGCAGCAGCTGTCCTTTCTGAGCTGGCTTCTGAGAATATGGTTAAGATTTCTAACCTTAAGATTGGCGGCAGCCCTTTGTATTATGTTAAGGGGCAGGAGGAGAAGCTGCAGGGATATTCTAATAAGCTACATGAGAAGGAGAAGAAGAGCTATGATTTGCTGAAGGAAAAAAAAGTGTTGAGAGATAGCATGCTTGAGCCTATTGATAGGGTTGCGTTAAGGCAGATTAAGGATTTTGCTGTGCCTTTGAATGTGAATTATAAAGGTGTTATTGAAACTTTCTGGAAATGGTATTTGCTTTCTAATCAGGATGTTGAAGAGTTGATTAGGAAGGAGCTTAATGTTAAGAAGGAAAAAAAGGTTAAGGAAACGAAAGAAAATAGAAATGTTGTAAAAGAAGTGGAGAAGAAAGAGATAAAACCTGATGATGCTCGGACTACATCCGGCACCAACTCTGTTGGTAAGAAAGAAGCTGTTCATCCTGTTATGAAGGAAAGGTCTGTAAAGAAGAAGGTTTCTAAGCTGAAGAGTGATGAGTTTCTTAAGAATGTGCTGGAGTTTTTTAAAGAGAATGATATTAAAGTGGTTAACCAGAATGTGATTAGAAAGAATAATGATATTGAGTTTTTGGTGGAGCTTTCAAGTTCAGTTGGAAATTTGGCTTATTTCTGCAAGGCAAAGAATAAGAAGAAGATTAATGAAGGTGATTTATCTACTGTTTATATCCAGGCGCAGTCTAAGAAGCTGCCTGCATTGTTTTTGACTACAGGGGATGTTACTAAGAAGGCAAAGATGATGTTGAATAAGGAGTTTAAGGGGATGCAGATTAAGGGTATCTAAACCGAAATGATTAAGTATTACATAATTTCTTGATTATATAAAATGGGCGTTGCTATTACTGATTTGATTGTGAAGAAGGATATTGATGTTAAAGAACTGGAGAATAAGGTGCTTATTGTTGATACTCCTATGTGGCTTTACCAGTTTCTTTCTTCTATTAGGCAGAGAGATGGTTCTTCGCTTACTGATTCTAATGGGATGATTACTTCACATCTTATTGGGTTGTTTTCAAGGATACCTAATCTTATGAAGAAAGGACTTTTGCTGGCTTTTGTTTTTGATGGGGAAAAGCCTGAATTAAAAAGGAGAGAACTTGAGAGAAGGAAGGGAATTAAGCTTGAAGCTATGAAGAAGTATGAAGAGGCTGTTAAGAGGAAGGATGTAGAAGGGATGAAGAAGTTTGCGTCAAGGACGAGTAGGTTAAACAAGGAGATGATTGATGAGGCTAAAAAATTAATTAAAGCGCTGGGATTGCCTGTTATAGATGCACCGTCAGAGGCGGAGGCGCAGGCTGCGTATATTGTTAAGAGAGGTGATGGGTTTGCTGTTGCTTCGAATGATGCTGATGCTTTGCTGTTTGGAGCAACAAGATTGGTGAGGAATCTTTCTATTCTTGGGAAAAGGAAGAAGATTAATAAGCTTGCTTATGGTACTATTAAGCCTGAGATGATTAAGCTGGATGAGAATATTAATCATCTGGGGATTGAGCATGACCAATTGATTATTTTGAGTATGCTTGTTGGCACTGATTATAATCCTGGAGGGATTAAGGGAATTGGGCCAAAGAATGCGTTGAAGCTGGTTAAGGAGTTTAAGGATGATCCTGAAGGTTTGTTTAAGCAGGTTAAGTGGGGAGAGTTTTTTGAGTTCCCATGGACAGAGGTTTTTTATTTGATTAAGAAGATGAAGGTTAGTGATGATTATGAGCTTGAATGGAAAGCCGCTGACACTGATAAGTTGGTTAAGATGCTGGTTGAAGAGCATGATTTTTCAAAGGAGAGAGTGATGAAGACTGTTGATGAGTTGAATGAGGATAAGAAGGAGAAGATGCAGAAAGGGTTAGATGCGTATATTTAGTCTAACGACTAAATATGTAGAGCCTCCCCTTATAGCTGCCTAATCAATGGCCCACCCCTACAATATGATGTGAGAATAGCATAACTAAAATGATGTTTAAAATGGAATGGTATGTTTTTGCAATTGGAGCTGCAATCTTTTATACTTTGTTTCAGATTGCAAGGAAGAAGGCGCTTATGAAGGCGCATGCTATGAATTTTGAGTCAATTAGAACAATTTTTGTTGTGTTGATTGGATTGTTTCTGATTCCTTTTATGGATTGGTCTTTTGATAAGGGAATTTTGTTTTTGGTGTATGGAGTTTCGCTGATTGCGACTGTGGGTATTTTGTTTACGGCAAAGGCGTTTAGACATAATGATATTTCATTGATTTCACCATTGGCTAACCTAAGGCCTGCTTTTGTGGCAGTGCTTGCATATTTTTTCCTTTCAGAGTCGTTGGGTGTTAAGCAGATGATTGGGATAGGGATTTTGCTGGTTTCTGCTTACCTGCTTGAGGCAGACCATCATTTGTCAGATTTTGTTGCGCCGATTAAGCATTTGATGAAGTCTAAAGAGAGTCTTTATTTTATTTTTGCAATGTTCCTTTTTAGTATTGGCTCTATTTTTGATAAGTATATTATAGGGTCAAAGATTACTAATGTTTTTACTTATTTTTTTCTTATATGGGTGTTTATTGCTATTAATTTTAATATTGTCCATGCTTTTCTGTATGGGTTTAAGGAGATTAAAGCTTGTCTTAAGAAGACAAGGTATTTACCGTTTGTTGTTGCGCTTTTTTCAGTTGCAGGGAGTTTGTTTGCGCTTCAAGCGATTTCAATGGCTTATGTTTCATTGGTAATGCCTATTATTATTTTGTCCAGCCTAATGATTGTTATTTTTGGAGGAACATTTTTCCATGAGAAGTATCTTTCTTATAGGATTGTGATTTCGGTGTTGATGATTTTAGGGGCTTATTTGATTATAGTATGAAAAAACCTACTACGTTGAGGGGGGCTTTGAAGGGAAAGCTGACAGAGAAGGAGTTTTCTTATCTTAGGGCTGCTTTTGACCTTGTAGGAGATATTGCTATTATTGAGATTCCTGATGAGCTGGTTAAGAAGGAGAAGATTATTGCGGATGCTTTGCTGGTTTTGCTTAAGAATGTTAAGGTGGTTTGCAAGAAGGCTGGGATGCATGAGGGTGTTTTCAGGACACAGAAGATGAAGGTGCTGGCTGGGGAGAATAGGAAGGAGACTGTTCATAAGGAGAATGATGTGAGGGTTAAGATTGATGTTGAGAAGGTTTATTTTTCTTCTAGGCTGAGTACTGAGAGGAAGAGGATTTATGAACAGATTAAAGCTGGTGAAGATGTTTTGGTTATGTTTTCTGGGTGTGGAATTTATCCTCTGGTTATCGCAAAGAATTCTAAGGCTAAGTTTGTTTATGGGATTGAGATTAATCCCGATGCGCATAGGTGCGGGATGGAGAGTGTTAGGTTGAATAAGCTGGCTAATGTTTTTCTGATTAATGATGATGTTAAGAAGGCTGTGCCTGTTTTTTATCAGAAGATGATTGGACTTAAGAGTGCTGTGATAAAAGATGAGATGGCTTCACGCCTGGAATGTAATCCTTCAATTATTGAGATTCATACGTTTGAGTCTGATTTTGATGTGAATTTTGAGGACCTTAGAAAAGATGTCAAAGAGTTTGTTGATTCTGGTATGTTTGTGGTTGTGCATCAGCCGCATATTTTTTCGCCAGGGCTTGATATGGCTAATACTAATATAAAGAATGAGATTTATAGAAAGATGGTTTCGCTTGTTGATGAGTTTGGAGTTGAATTGATTGTTCATTTTTCTATGGGAGCGTCACAGGGTGCTGAGAAGAAAGATGTTATAGCTAATGCAAAAACTTTTAAGAAGTATTATAAGAATATTTATTTTGAACATTCTCATAGGAACCTGATTAAGACTAAAGAGGAGATTATTGATGTTGTTAAGGCAGCAGGAATAAGAAATGTGTGTATTGATACATGCCATTTGCTGCATAATTATTCGCCTGATTCTATGGCTAAAGCTATAGAAGATATACAAAAATATTGCAATACTTATTTTCATATTAGTGATTATAAGAATGATGTGCATGGCTCAAGGATTAATGAAAAGTCTGTTATTAAGTTGGAAAAAATTTTGCCTTTGGTGACTAAGGGGATTGTGGAAATAAGAAGCATAGATGAAATAAAGGCTGAAGAGATGATTTCGTCATGGAAGTATCTTAAGAAGTTTAAGAAGTGTTTTGACAGGATTGTTATGCCTTTGCCTAAGTCTGCGGAGGATTTTCTGGATTGCGCATTGGCTTGTTCTAAGAAAAAGAGTGTGATTCATTTTTATGATTTTCTTAATGAGAAGGAGTTTGGAAAAGCTCATGATAAGATTAATGAGGCGTGCAAGAGGAACAAGATGAAGTTTAAGATTCTTAGAACGGTTAAGTGCGGACAGTTTTCTCCGGGTGTGTTTAGGATCTGCGTTGATTTTAGAATTGATTGAAAAAAAGCATGCGTTCCTAAGTTACTTCCGTTAATCATCGGCTTGCGCCTCATTGGGTGTTCACTAAGTCATTACACATGCAGATGATAGAAAGTAAGAGGGGTTTTTAAAGGTTTAGTCTGTTTTGGTTGCTTCATATAATTCTGTGAGGTTTAATTCTAATCCTACTACTGGGACTTCAATGCCAAAGTTGCCTATTACTTTTGGGCATAGCTCTCCTATGTATGCAACTTTTCTGTTTTTGATGATTACTCTGCCTACTCTGCCAGGGATGAAAGAACTGTGCTCTGTTTCTTCTATTGTGTAGGTTATGCCTAAGGATCTTGTTAAGGCATCCAGAACTTTCTTTATTTCTGTGAAGTCTGCTTCTGAGTGAGCGCTTATGACTGCTAATCTTTCATAGTCAATGATTTTGTCTTCTTTTCTGCAGGTTACTAGTCCTTGCTCAAAGATTTTCTGTGGGTATTCTACATGCTTGTTTTTTGAGAGGAATTCAAGTAGGATTGGTAGTAACCAGGTTCTTACAACTGAGTATGTTTCTGAGAGGTATTTGCTTATTTCCACTGTGCCAAAGTCCTGAGTGTTCATCTTTTTGTAGAGGAGCTCTTTGTTGGAGAGCATTGGGTTTAGGAGTTCCTGGTAACCAAAGCCTACTATGAGTTCTCTTATTTTGTCTATGAAGTTTGTGATGGGCAGTGTTTCGCCTATGGTGTAGGATTTTAATGGTAACTCTTCAATCTTGTTGTAGTCATACATTATGCCTATGTCTTCTATGACGTCTACTTTGTGAAGGATGTCTTTTCTGTAAGGAGGAACTTGTACTGAACCTTTATTGTAATCGTATCTTGCTTTTTCTAATAGTGCTTTGATTTCTGTGTCTTTTAGGTCAAGGCCTAGAAGGTTGGTTACGTCTTCTGTGGTAATTTTTAGTTTGTCTTTGAATAGAGAAGGTGTTGTGATTCTTTTGTCTGAGTATCTGATGTCAACACTGAAGAGCTCAAAGCTTCTTTCGTATAGTGCCTGGGCAAAGATGTTTGTTGCCAGAAGGATTGCGTCCTGGTCATCTCCTGTGACCTCAAAGAATAGTTCTTCATCGCCTATTTCAACTTTTCCTGAGAAGTTTGAGTTGATGATTGGAGGGAAGCTTAGCACTTCTCCTGCAGAGTCTATTAGGATTGGGTATTTGTCAAAGCCTTTTAGGATTTTGGCATATTCTATGCCTTTGGGATGTTGTTCTAAGATTTGGCTGAGGTTTAGTTCTTTGGTGCCTTCCAAGGGCGTGAACTTGATTGAGTCAGGAGGGACTGCTTTGTAGTGGACAGGGAATTTGACTCGCTTGTAAGAGTATAGCCCGATGGATACCTTTTTTCTTTTCCTGCCATAGTTTTCGCAGAGCTTTTCCTGGAGCTGGATTAATTGTTTTAGGAAGGATTCGTTGATGTTGTATGATTTTGCTACAAAGGCTGCGATGTATGGCCTTACTTTTTTTGTTGATTTGTCTACAATGATTTTGTAGCCGTTCTTGCTGAACCTGATTGGAGGTATGCCCCTGTCTAAATTTAGAACTCCTTTTAGAAGCCTTGCTACTCCTTCAACGCTCCATAGGTAAGGTAGGTTGGTGTCGCCAAAGTCTGCTTTGACTTCGTCTGAGGCTGTGTCATAGTCTTCGAATTCTGCTTTGCAGTAGGATAGTAAGTCTTTTAGCTCGTCTATTGTGAGCCTTTTTCCGATTAGCTCTTGCAAGTCCCTGAATGAAAAGTTTATAGTTGGCATTTTAATCTATTAATAAAAAATCCCAATCGCAGCAAGCTGCGGGGTATTTTTAGTATTTAGTTTGCGTATTAAGCCGATGCAAGCATCGGGGTATAAAACCCAAACTAAATAATTAATAAAAATTCCAATCACAGCAAGCTGTGAGGTATTTTTAAACTTCATGTTTTAATCCAGCCGTTGCAAGCAACAGGGAATTAAACCCATGAAGTATTAAACTATATATATTTATAAAATGTCTGAATTTTCCATCCAGTTTTTGAGTGTATGATAGGTGGTTCTTGACAGTTAGGTTGGTATTGGCTTAACTTACATCATATCTTAAGATAGCGCCTACCATGCTCATGTCTCTTAGCTGGGCGCCTTCTCTTGTTTCTGTGGAGATTATTTTGACTTCTGTTCCTACTGCTTTGGCTTCTTCCTCAAACTGTTCTATTTCTGTTTCGTCCAGTTCTTCTGATAATAATAAGGTTTCAACTGTGCCGTTCTTTAGCTGTTCCATTACTTCTTTCTTTCCATAGGATACCATGCCGGGCTTTTTTGATAGGGTTTCAAAGAATTTTGTCATGATGTTTTTTTCGTCCATTACTTCTTCTTTGGCTAGTACGTCTCCTGACTTGTCTAATAATTCCTGGAGACCGAATTCGCCGGTGTAGGATAGGTCTTTGATTGCTATGATTTTTCTTTTGAGTTCTGTTGTGATTATGTCACTGTTTACAAAGTCATATTTTGAAGGGCCAGGACCTCCGACTATGATACCTTTTAGATTTTTGTTGCCAAGGAATTCGTTTTTTATATGCTCTGCAACCTTTTTGAAGTGGTCTTTGATTGCGCCTTCTCTTATTCTGGAGAATCTTGCTGCTGAATTATGTACAATTATACCATTTGCAATGAAGTTTTGATTTTTTACTGAGATGTCAATCATTTCTGTCGGTTTGTTGGTAATTTTGATTTCTTTTATTTTAACTGGGAGAATTGGATAATTATAGATTTCTTCTAATTGTTTGTAAAGTTTTTTATCTTTGACATAGTCCAGTATTGAGCTTTTAAAAGTTTGTTTGCTCATCATTCGTTCATTTCTAAAGAAATTAGTTACTTTAGGGAATAATTGTAGATTGTAGCCAGCTTTTTCTATTATTTCCCTTATTTCTCTTCCTGGCACTATTAATTGTCTAACATAACTGGTATCAGATTTTGTTTTAATGATTGTACTTAATTTCTTAGATTTTATATTAGAAGTAAAACCAACATATCTCTTGAAAAGTTCTAAAGATTTCTTTTCGGTTATATCCAAAGTAAACCGGGGATTATTACTATACATATTCCTTCTGTTGTCATATTCGTGTAAAGAACTGATTATGCCAAATCTCAGGAAAATTAGTTGTAGTTGTTGGATTATCCTTTTATTATTAATGCCTAAAGCAACCTGTTTTCTTGAATATGTAGTATAACCTTCTGCATCAAAGAACCCCCTTAAGAAGGATGCAACAACATTATCAGAAGATTCTAATATCTTATTGGGAACTTCTGAATCAAGGGCTTTTTTGATCTCAGGAAATTCTTCCTTGATTAATCTTACCAGAGGCCTGCTCGTGAATCTGATTTGATGATGATTTTTACTTTCTCTGAATTTATAACTTGAGTTTATATGAAAAAATTTATCATACTTGTTTTTGTAACTTAGGGCTACTTGTCTATCTTGTTCAAAAAAAGTAATTCTATCGGTTTCTATACAGCCATCTCCCATAAAATAACCAAGAAACTGAGCAAGTTCTTCGTTGAGTGTATCTGACAATCTTACATCAGAACCTTGGTGGGGGCTTGATTTGGCGTATTTTTTCAAAAATTCTCTATAATTGATTTGCTGCTTTTTACACAGTCTTTCTAAATAATCCTTATTTGGATTGTTCCTTCCAATCTCATAATATGATACTGTTGTTTGTGTCATATTAGTTTGTTTCGCTAGTTCTCTTTGTAGTAAATTTTTTTCCTCTCTTTTCTTCTTTAGTAATTCCTGCCCCTTTTTATTTATGATAAAAGAATTATAGTATTTTTTTGAATTTAATTTTTGTATATTTCCTTTTATACTTACCTTTTCAGGCATGATTAAATGGTCTCCTTCCCTTAGTTCTTCAGCAGATTTCTCTTTAATGCTATCATTAGAAGCAACAAAGAAAACATGATCTTTGGAGGACTCAACTTCAATACGAGGATTTTTTGTTATAATCTTGTAAACCTTATCTTTTTTTACATTCCATTTGCCTGTTATATTTGATTCCTTTATTGAAAAATTGTTTTTAATCATAACTGATTTTACAATATGTGGATTATGAACAATTTCAATTTTAGGAAGAGAACCATTAGATAATTGGACTAAAGAGCCTTTTACAAGACACTGGCCGCCTGCTTTGAATTTTCCTGGGACTTGTGAATGGGTTTTTAGCACTGGCACAATGGTTTTCCCTTTTAGATATGCTATGTTTGCGTCTCTTCTGTCTATTACTACCAGAGCATATAATTCTTTTACTTCCATCAAATCTCTTAGGATGTCAAGAACGAATTCTTTGTCGCACCTATAGATTCTGGTTTTTAAGGGGACTGGAGGTTCTACACTCCATACTTTGAAGTCCTGCTGGCCTTCCCTTGCTGCAACGTTGCCTGCAAAAGCTGCCAAACCATTTTCAGGTGTTTTCTTGAATAATTTTAAGTGTTGGATCATCTTTTCCAGAGCGTCTATTACGTTCTTTCTTGTGGATGCTGATTTTATGTTTGTGGCTGTGCCTTGTTCTTGTGAGAGATGGTTGATTATTTTGTTGATGTCATAACCCTGAGGGATGTAGACTGAGACTAATTCTGTATGGCGGCCCCTATATGATTCAAGTTCTTTTACGAATTTCTTTAGTTTGTGCTTTTGGACGGTTGTTAGTGCCATGATAGTGTTGTAGAAGAGATGGTTATATATATAATTTAGGGGAAAGTTAATAAATAAAGGAGCGATTTTGAGTAATATGAAAGAACAAAGCGCAGGCGGAGTTATTGTAAAGGATGGGAAAGTGGTAATTGTAACCCAAAGGAAAAGGAAAGGACTATTTTCACTGCCCAAAGGACATATAAATAGTGATGAGAATCCTCTTGAGGCTGCGTATAGGGAAATATATGAAGAGACTGGATTAATTAAGGATGATTTAAGGTTCGTTAAAAAGTTAGGGATGTATAATAGGCCTAGTGGCAAGGAGGGGAATACAAAAGATTTTCATTTTTTCTTGTTTAAAACAGATAAGGATGAGTTAAAGCCCATTGATAAAGATAATCCAGAAGCAATGTGGATAGAGATTGCGAAAGTGGCTGAATTTCTAAGACGTAAAGAAGATAAAGAGTTCTTTCTTAACTTTGTGGATGAGTATAATCTCTAAAATTTACTCTGTCATAATACAGCAAACTTTATTAAACCCAAAGTATTCTATGTTGTATTATTTTGCGAAGGTGGCCCAGCGGCTACGGCGGTCGCCTGCAGAGCGACTTTTCGGGGGTTCGAGTCCCTCCCTTCGCTTTCTTTATTTTTTAAAACAGAACTTTTATATAGATATTATATTAGTAGATTTAGTAAGATGGCAGATTCTAAACCTATTGTGGATGAGACTCTTCATAAGAATTTAAAGGATTTGAAGGAGTATGTGGCTTTAGCAACTGTGAATGCTAAGGATTATCAGAACATTAATCTTGAGATTATAAGACATATGATTGAGGAAGAGAATATTCCTGGTGTTTATGTTACATTGAATAAGCCGTTTAAGACTTTAAAGAGTTTGCTTAAAGGATGCTCTGTCGGACAATTAATCCTTCCTAACTAAGACATATACTTTCTTTCCGATATATTTCTTTGAAGACATGATCATTCCGCCATTTCCAATTTTTCTAACTTCTCCTTCCGCAACTTCTTCAATTTCATCTTCAAGATG
>JASMCJ010000006.1 GCA_030753365.1 Candidatus Woesearchaeota archaeon | reverse complement strand
ATTGTTACACATAGTTGGAGTGCTATCTTATAAGATCTTTTCAGTCTTGGGGAATGAACTTGCAGAATTTTCTCTCAGATTGATTGTACCTATATGCGGAGCTCTAATGTTGGCTTACACCTATCTTATTAGTAGAAAGTTATTCAACGCCAAAATAGCACTCTACTCAGTGCTACTCTTAACATTCATTCCTGACCATATATATCATAGCTCAATGTTCTACCCTGACATACTAATAGGTTTACTAGTCACAATGGGGATTTATTATATCCTCAGAAATAAAATATTTCTATCAGGAATTCTAATAGGCCTCTCCTTTCTGACAAAATATAATGCCTTATTTGCATTTCCAATTCCCATATTCATAATTATCTACAACAATCATAAACAAAAAATAAAAACGCTAAAGAAAATATTCATATTCTCAATAACATCACTTGCTATAGGCTCTTTCTGGTTCATAAGGAACTATATCTTATTAGGCAATCCAATATATCCTCTCTTCAATTCACTATTCCTCAAAAGCGCTATAGTTGACAGCTGGGGAGGTAAGCTCCATTTAATACATCTAATCAGTCCAGGCAGCATGCTAAAAACTTACCTTTCCTTCTTTGGAGTACCTGATGGTTATGCTCAAAACCTCTTCTTCCTCCAGGTTCCCTTTATTAAACTATTCTTAGCTATTTGGTTCATAGGAACAGCTCTATTCATCCTCCCAACTATAATAGGATTATTCAAAATAAAACTCAAAAGCAAATCAGCCTTTATCCTTGGTTCATGGCTCCTGCCATACCTACTATTCTCATTCATGTTAGCAACCTCAATAGAAAGCAAGTCCGGCCTACTAAGCCGTTACCTAATCCCTATATTCCCAATCATTGCCATCTTATGGGCCATTGGGTTTGATAATATCTATAATAAAATTAAAATCCATAATTCCAAAAGCAAAATCCTAGGAATACTCCTCATAATCCTCCTGTCTTCCTTAATAATAGGATTCACATCCATTGAATTCACAAAAACTATAGTTGTAAAAAACTCATGGAACCGTTATAAGCCTGACTTCACCTGGATAGAACAAAACACTCCTGAAGACGCAAAAATATTAGTGCCTGGTGGAGAATGTTACTCTTATAACTTTAACAGGGTAACCCACCACACCGGAGAACCTCCTTTCAAAGAAAACCTTATGCAGGCAATAGAAGACCACAATATGAACTATATTTGGGTCAACCAAAAAGATACTTTCTATGGACAAGAGCCAGGCAAGCCTGCAGTCTACTCCGATGACTTCATCAAAAGCATAGAAACTTCCTTCAACCTTGTTTACAAAAACAAAATAACGCACACAAAAGTCTATAAAACAAACCATTAACAGAATTCCAAAAATTCAACAAATTTATAAACAAAAACAAATTTGTAGTCAATTACTATTCGAGGTGAAGAAACATGATAAAAGATTTAGAAGCAAGACAAGGTAATGTTGATATTGTTGTGGAAATAACAGAAGTTAGCGAACCAAAAGAATTTGAAAAGTTTGGTAAGCAGGGCAAAGTAGCTAATGCCACAGCAAAGGACGAAAGCGGTGAAATCAAGCTCACACTCTGGAATGATGACATTGATAAAGTAAAAGCAGGTGACAAGGTTCATATTATCAATGGCTACGTAGGCGAATGGCAGGGTGAGAAACAACTATCAACAGGCAAGTTTGGCCAGATAGAAGTCGTAAAAGAATAAACAAAGGATTTAAGTTCCTTATCCTAAAACAAAAACTTTATAAACATAAAGCTTCAGGATTTGTATAAAGAAAGAGGTGATTAGTATGATTGATAAGATTAAAAAGGGGCTTCTTGTAGGTTTAGGAGCTTTTACATGGAGTAGAAAGAAAGCTAAAGGCAAGGTCAAAAAATTCTATAGTATCGGCAAAAAAAGCGAGGAGAAAGGAGAATATATCATTGATCAAATTCTTAGAGGAATTGGAGAGGATAGAAAATCTGTTAAAAGAACTGTAAAGAAAGTTATCAAAAGAGCAAAACCTCTAGCAAAAAGAGCAGTTAAGAAAGCCAAGCCAAAAGCCAGAGCAATTGTAAGAAAGGCTGCCAGAAGAGCTAAACCATTAGCAAGAAGAGTAGCAAAGAAGATGGCAAGGCCAAAGAGAAAAACTAGCAAAAGCAGGAAAACAAGGAAGAGAAGATAAACTCTTTTCTATTTCTTATTTTTATTAATCTTATTCTAACGTTTTTAGAAAAATACACTAAAAAAGAAAATATTATAAGCTAATCCCCTTATCTGTCTTCTATGGCAGACAAAATATCTATTCTTGACATGGCAACCTTCTGCAAGAAGAAAGGTTTAGTCTATCCTAGTGGAGAAATCTATGGAGGATTAGCTGGATTCTGGGACTTTGGGCCATTAGGTGTGGAATTTAAGAACAATATTAAGAAAGAATGGTGGAAGTTCCATGTTCAGAGCAGGGAAGACATTGTAGGCATAGACGGAAGCATTATAACCAATCCTAACGTATGGAAAGCTTCAGGCCATATTGATAATTTTTCTGATGTTTATGTTAGATGCAAAGAATGCAAGAAAGATAATAAGCTTGACAAGAATGAAATTGGAAAGGTCAAATGCGAGTGTGGTGGAGAGTACGATGTTGTTGGAGACCTTAATCTTATGTTCAAGACAAACGTTGGACCTGTAGAAGGCAATGTTTCTTATCTAAGGCCAGAGACTGCACAGCTAATGTTCGCTGATTTCAGGCTTGTTGCAGAGAATGCAAGAATGAAGCTTCCTTTTGGAATTGCGCAGATTGGCAAGGCTTTCAGGAATGAGATATCTCCAAGAGACTTTCTCTTCAGAAGCAGAGAATTTGAGCAGATGGAGATTGAATATTTTGTGCACCCTGATAAAATCAAAAAATGTCCTTATATTAAAGATGTCCTTGATTATGAAATCAATGTCTTATCAGCAGAACTACAAAAGAAAGACAAGGATGCTGTCAAGATGACAATGAAGAAAGCATTAGAGAAGAAAATTATTAAGACAGAATGGCATGCTTATTGGTTAGCAACTGAACATAAATGGTTTGTTGACTTAGGAGCTAATCCTGACAACTTCAGGATAAGGCAGCATGTAGCTGAAGAACTTAGCCATTATGCTTTGGACACATGGGACCTTGATTATAAATTTCCCTTTGGCTGGAAAGAATTGCAGGGCATGGCAAACAGGACAGATTTTGATTTACAACAGCATATTAAGGTATCTAAAACTGATTTAAGCCTATTTGATAATGATTCAAACAAGAAAGTAGTTCCTCACGTTGTTGCTGAGCCATCTCAGGGCGTTGAAAGGGCAATGCTTGTATTCCTCTTTGATGCTTATAATTATGATAAGAAGAGAGGTAATATTGTTTTGAAACTGCATTCTAAGCTTGCTCCTGTTAAGATAGGAATCTTCCCTCTGGCCACAAAGCTTAAAGATAATGGAAGAAAAATTTATGATTTACTGAAGAATGATTTTATGTGCCAGTTTGATACTGCCGGCTCTGTGGGGAAGAGATATGCAAGGTCTGATGAGATAGGTATTCCCTTTTGTGTTACGTTTGACTTTGACAGCCTGAAAGATAAGCAAGTTACTATCAGGTCAAGGGATACTACTAAGCAGATTAGGGTTAAGATTAAAGAGTTAAAAGACATTCTAAGAAAGCTGTTGGATGGAGAGAAGCTGGAAGGTTTTGGGAAGATTATTACCTCCAAAAGTTCATAGGGTAAGTAGAAGCTCTTTTGTATGGACATTT
>JASMCJ010000005.1 GCA_030753365.1 Candidatus Woesearchaeota archaeon | reverse complement strand
TCTGATAATGGTTTAAGTGTTATTTCAGATGATATTTTAGTTATGGATTTGGGAACAGGCAACGTAGGTATCAACGACACCAATCCTCAGGCTAAGCTGCAGGTGAACGGCTCTGGAACTACTGCAGCGTTTATGGGAGGCAAAGTAGGCATCGGGACAACAACTCCAAACCACAAACTGGAAGTCAATGGAAACATGAACGTCTCCAACCTCAACATTTCAGGAGACTTTGATAATGATGGATTTGAGGATGATGTTGCAGTTCTGGCAGGAGATGGGATTGTTTATGTTTATAATGCATCAGGAAATATTACATGGGAGAGCCCTGATCTTGGTGATAGAAGTTATGTTATTGAATCTGGTGACCTTGATTCAGATGGATTAGAAGATGATCTTGTGTTTAGCATAAGGTTTGGTGGCAGTAATTATGGTATTATTGCTTATAACACTACCAATGGTACAGGATGGGTTCAATTATGGAACTCTACTGCTTTTACAGGTGATGTTAACGATATTGCATTGGTTGATTGGGATGGAGATGGGATTAAGGATGATGTTGCAGCTGGACGAAATGGTGGTCCTGCAAATGTGTTTAATGAAACAGGTGGTATATTAGAATCATGGGACTCGCAGTCCAGGGACATGGCAGGGATTGATCATGATGGAGATGGAATTGAGGATGCTATGGTTATAGGTGGAGATGGTTATGTAGAAGTGGTGGATGATGCAAGTAACCGGGTTGTATATTTTACAGGTCCTAATGGAAGAGTATATGAGGTGGAAACAGCAGACCTTGATGGTGACGGAATTGCTAATGAAATAGTGGCAGGTGATGATGCTTCTATCTTTGCATTTGATGATGGTCTTTCTGGATTTCCTAGTGGAAATCTCTGGGAGTTTACTCCACCAAGTAATTATCTTACGTCTCTTTCTATCGGTGATATCGACAATGATAATGAAATTGAAATAATAGCTGGATATTTTTCTGATGGAAATGTTTGGGTTCTGAATAGAACAGGCGGCTTAATATTAAATTATACCACTGGAAGCTCATATGGACAACCTTCTGGCTCTGGACAAGGTACTGATATAGCTGATTTTGATAATGATAATCTAAATGAAATTATAACCATAGATGATGACGGAAATGTTAATGTTTATGAAATGATTCTGCCATGTTACATTTACTTTAATGATACAGATGTATGGCAGGCAATGTGGTATAATAGGAGTGTGGGACTTTATTATTACAACAGAACCTTTACTTCAGCAGATACATATAACTGGTCAATAAGATGTAATAATACAGATTATGAGATTCAGGACATGAGTTCAACTGTTGATATTGTTGATTGTAATCCACAAACTGATCAGGATTGGATAATTACTCAACCTACCTTATGTTCAAATTTAGACAGGTCTTTAGGCACAGGAAAGATTACCATCAATGCAGGAGGAAAACTTTACCTTGATAATAATGCAAATGTAACATGCAGCGGCTTAGAACTTAACACAACAGGTGACCGGGTGTTCATTAAATCCGGCTCTGAACTAAGGGTTAGCTAGGAGAATATCATATCAAGTTGCCAGCAACAAGTAAAAATTGAATCAAAAAACAATGAAAACCACAAACCATAGCAAAGTAAGCATCTTCATATTAGTCATGCTGCTTTCTATGCAGATAGTTTATGGATTGACTATTGGAGGGAAGATTGGAAGCTTTTTTAATGGTACTATTGATGAGGTTAGAATTTATAACAAGAGCCTTTCTGCAGCAGAAATAAGTCAACTGCAGTTTGCAAGTATATACAAACTAACCAATAACCAATGGGGGCTTATAAGCAATCAGAGCAGCCTTGCAGAGGCAACATACACATACCAAGCATCTATATGTGATTTAGCAGGCTTATGCAACTCAACTGAAACAAGAACAATTATCTTAGACAGCTCAGTGCCATCAATAGAATATGCAGGAGGCACAGAGCAGGATAATACGTTTGTTAACAGGACTTGGGTATACATAAACGTAACAGCTTATGATGATACTGAAGCTAATATAACATTTTATTTGTATAACTCAACAGGCTCATTAAATATCACAACCTTTGAAACAGGCAATAGAAGCTTTAATTTTACTAACCTTAACACTAACCAGATATATTTCTATAATGTTACTATTATAGATTACCTAAACCTGAGAGCTTCTACTGATACAAGAAAGATCACTTTGGATTCTATAGAGCCATCAATCACACTAAACCTGCCTAATAATGACGCTTATATTAATTCTTCATTTGTTGACTTCAACTGGACATCTACTGATAACATGGATGCTAATATTACCTGCAATATAACTGTTGATGGAACGGTTAACCAGTCAGAGGTTGCAACTACTAATGATACTGCCGCTAACTATACGATTACAGGGTTTAATGATGACATTTATTTATGGAATGTTACCTGCTGGGACGGAGCATTTAACATTAATATTTCTTCAGAAACAAGAACTTTTACTATTGACCCTACTTTCCCGTCAATTAGTTTTGCAGGAGGCACAGAGGATAATAATACATATTTTAACAGGGACTGGGTTTTTGTTAATGTTTCATTAACAGAAACTAACATGAATGTGACAAGGTTTTATTTATACAATACTTCTGGTTTAGTTAATAATACTAATTATACGGATAGCACTACCTTCATTAACTTTACAAGTTTAAACTCTGATATGATTTATTATTATAATGTTACGCATATGGATGATGCAAATAATACGAATTCAACAGCTACCAGAATAATTATCTTGGATACAATACCTCCTTTAATAAACAAGATAGAATGCAGCAATGATAGTATATCTTCATGGATGGATTGCACATCTCTTCTTTATGGGCATAATTTAACTCATGTTAGAGCTAACTGCACAGATACTAATGAGATTAATTTGACGTATACTCTAAAGAATATTCCTGACAATAACGTTACTATTAATTCTTCTAACTACAATTACACAACAGCAGACTGGTTTACATACAATACGTCAGGCCATGTTTTTGCTGATAGTGGTGTATGGAATTTAACGGTCACATGCAATGATGTTTCCACTTTGTCAAGCACTAATTCTAGTAACTGGACGATTGCATGGGGTACTTTGCAGCCTTATCTTATTGCCCCAACTAATATTAGCTTTAATACAGGAAGAAATCTTCTGTTTAATTTTACATCAGGGGTTAATTGTGTTGGAGGAGAATGCGTTAATATTAGCGCTATTTTGGATCCGTAAGAAGTTATATTTTCTTCAAATCTTCTTTTTTATGGATATGTATTTCTTTTTCAGAGCTCATATGACCGTTTAGCAGGCCTTTTTCTGCTAATTCAGGAAAGATGTTTTCTTCAAGGCTGTCTCCAAAGTAGTTAAAGATATCAGGCTCTGCAACAAAGATAGGAGAGAAGACAAGATAAATGTCTGATTTTTTGGGCTTTTGGGTGAATTTGAGGATTTTACTGCCTTCCATTGTAAGAGTGCCTTTTTCAGAAGGTTTTGAAGAGGTTGTTAAGACTAGAGTGGAGACTGCATTGTGTTTAAGATGATCTTTCCAGAGTTCATCTATATTTATCTTAGTGAATATTATGTCGCCATAGGCTACGAGAAAGTTTGTTTTTATTTTGCCTCTTAATAAGCCTAATGAGTATGCTGTGCCTCTTGAATGTTTTTCTTCAATGTAGCTTATTTTCACTCCTTCAGAAGAGCCATCGCCGAATAGCTCAAATATTTTGTTTAATATAACCTTTTGAGCTACTATAAGAATGTTTTTGAAGCCATTTTCTCTTAGTTTCTTGATAGCAAGGCCAATAATCGTGCTGTTTTTTACATTAGCAGTGGGCCTATAGTCATTATCTGATATTCTTAATTTTTCAATATCACCACCAGATAGAATCACCGCTGTCCTGTTTTCTCCAAGAGCATTGTCTATTAAATGCTCAATTGCCTGACTCCTGTTCCTAATATAGACATTGTCTACAATGCTGTCTACTTTGTTTAGGGTTTTGATGTCAATGGTGATTGATATCTTGTTTTTCATATAATAGTAGTATTTACAGTAAGATTTTTAAACCTATGCCATATTCCTTTGGTTAAGATGGTATTAAATGAGATTGGAAGAGTTGTTGTAAAGACAGCCGGCAGAGATGCAGGGAAAAAGGCTGTAATAGTGGATACATTAGACAAGAACCATGTTCTTATAGATGGCGCTACAAGGAGAAGAAAATGCAATATAGCGCATCTTGAGCCTTTAGAGAAGGTTATTAAGATAGAAAAGAATGCTTCTCATGAGGATGTGACAAAGGCTTTTAAGGAGATTGGGCTGGAAACAAGAGTTACAAAGCCAAAAGAAAGCAAAGAAAGGCCTAAAAAGAGCAGAAAAAGCAAGGAAAAGGCAGCACCTAGTAAAGGGAAAGAGATAGAGAAGAAGAGTTCTGAGAAAGAGATAGTTGAAAAGAAAGCAGTTAAGAAGTAGTAATCTTCCGATAGTTTTATATATAAAATATAGTCTATTAATTTTATAAATATGAGGTGGGTTTAAAATGCTTAAAATGAAAAGAATTTCTGAAACTTATGATATGAAGGTTTTTACTGATACTGGAGAGTATTTTGGTGATGTTGAGGAGACTATTTTAACACAAAATAAGGTTTTTGGGTGGAGAGTTAGGTCTACTAAGAATTCTTTCCTGAACAAGGTTTTAGGTTCAGCAAAGGGTGTTATAGTGCCTCACCAGCTTGTTAAGTCTATTGGTGATATTGTTATTATATCCAAGGCAGCAGTACCTTCTTACAGTCCTGAAGATGAGGATGGAGAAGGAGAATAATTTTTTATTTTTAATTATGATTTCAAAACATTTTTATAATAACTTATTCTAATTATTCTTATGGCAAAGAAAGCTGTAGTTACACCTTGGGAAGTTAAGGGAGATATTGATTATGATAAGCTTGTGAAGGAGTTTGGTGTGTCTCCTATGAGAGAGCTGCCTGCTGTGTTTAATAAGAATCTTTTGTTTAGAAGAAATATTGTGTTTGCGCATAGGGATATTCAGAGAATTCTTGAGGCTGTGAAGAGTAAGAAGAAGTTTGTGATGATGACTGGGCTTATGCCTACAGGAAGGTTTCATATTGGGCATATGATTCTTGCGCAGCAGATGATTTTTTATCAGAAGTTAGGGGCTAAGCTGTATATTGCGGTTGCTGATGTTGAGGCTTATCTTGCAAGAGGGCAGTCTATTGAAGAGAGCAGGAAGATTGCGATTGAAGAATATGTGCTTAATTATATTGCGCTTGGGCTGAAGCCTGAGAATTGCGAGATTTATTTCCAGAGTGATAGAGCAAAGGATTCTAAGAAGGCTAATGCGTATTATAGGCTGCAGAATTTGCTTTCAGGCCATGCTACGTTTAATGAGTTTAAGGCTGTGTATGGAGAGATTAGCCCGGGAAAGATGCTGGCTGCTTTGTTGCAGGCGGCTGATATGCTGCATCCGCAATTGCCTGAGTTTGAAGGAGGACCTGTTCCAACTTTTATTCCTGTTGGGATTGACCAAGATCCTCATATTAGATTGGCAAGGGATATTTCGCAGAGGATTAAAGGTCATAAGTTCATACAGCTTAGTTCTACTTATCATAGGTTTATGCCTGGGTTGAAGGGTGGAAAGATGAGCGCTTCTGACCCTTTGTCTTTTGTTGCATTGACTGATTCTCCTACAGAGGTTAAGAAGAAGATTAATAAGTATGCATTTTCAGGAGGGCAGGCTACTGTTGAAGAGCATAGGAAGAAGGGTGGCAACCCAGATGTTGATGTTTCTTATCAATGGCTTACTTTTATTGAAGAGGATGATAAGAAGCTGGAGAAGGTTTATAAGGATTATAAATCAGGCAAATTGCTTACCGGAGAGCTGAAGAAGATTCTTAGTGATGAGCTGGGGAAGTTTCTTTTTGAGCATGAGAAGAAGAGAGGGAAGGCAAGGAATGTTTTGGATAAGTTTGTTCAAGAGAAACCCGACACCTCTCATCATAGATAAAGGAATTGCTTGCTCATTTCGCTCGGTCGGGTTTCTAAGAATACAAATATTCCGAATGTAATTAGTTGCTTCCTGATCACCAGTCAAATGCTAAGAAATTCTTCGAATTTCTGGCATCCCTCTGGGAGACTGGATGGAATATTTGTATTCAATAACAATCTTTATAACCAACTTCTATTTCTTTTTTTTGATGGATGATAAATTTAAGAAAGATATTCTTTTTCCTTATGATAAGATTAGGGCTGAGCAGGATAAGCTTGTTAAGGATATTAAGGATGCAGTTGAAAATAAAAAGAGTATGATTATCCATGCTCCTACTGGGTTGGGGAAGACAGTTGCGGCACTTTGTCCTGCTTTGAGTTTTGCTTTGAAGAGGGATGTTAATGTTTTTTTTCTTACGTCAAGGCATACGCAGCATCAAATTGCTATTGAGACTTTGAGACAGATTAAGGAGAAGCATGATGTTGAGATTGTTGCTACTGATATTATAGGGAAGAAGTGGATGTGCCCTGTGCCTGGGACTAAGGAGCTTTATTCTAATGAATTTTCTGATTATTGCAAGAGCCAGAAGGAGGAGAAGAAGTGTGAGTTTTATTCTAATACTTATGATAAGAGTAAGCTTTCAGTGAAAGCAAAGCAGGCGCTTGATGAATTGAGGGAGTTTTCGCCTATGCATGTTGATAAGCTGATTGATGTTTGCACTGAGAAGAGGCTTTGCCCATATGAGATGAGCATGAAGTTGGCTGCTAAGTCAAAGGTGGTTGTTGCTGATTATTATTATATTTTTAATGAGAGCGTGAGAGAGATTTTTCTTAAGAAGTCAGGGAAGAGCCTGGAGAATTCTATTGTTATTGTGGATGAAGGGCATAACCTGCCTAATAGATTGATGGAACTGCTGTCGCAGAAGCTTTCTTCAAGGATTATTAGCAGGGCTGTTTCAGAGGCTAAGAAGTATGGGCATACAGATATGACAAGATGCCTGAAAAGGATTCAGAAAATTCTATTAGAGTTGTCAGGGAATATGGAGTCAGGAAAGGAAAGATTGCTGGATAGACAGATGTTTATTGATAAGATTAATGAGATAGGAGAGTATAGTGAGATTATTACTGATATGGAGTTTATAAGTGAGGGTGTGAGGGAGGAGCAGAAGCAGAGTTATGTTGGCTCTATTGGCAAGTTTCTTAAGGGATGGAAGGGACCTGATGAAGGTTTTGTTAGGATTGTCAGGGCAAGGAATTTTATGGGTAAGATGGTTACTGAGATTGTGTATAATTGCCTTGACCCTTCATTGATGAGCAAGGAGGCAGTGGATAATTCTTATTTGACTATTGTTATGAGTGGAACTATGACTCCTACTTCTATGTATAAGGAGATTTTAGGGTTTCCAGAGGATACTGTTGAGAAGCAGTATGATTCGCCTTTCCCTCCAGAGAATAGGCTTAACCTTATTGTTCCTGAGACAACGACTAAGTATAACTTTAGGTGTGAACAGGAGTATAAGAAGATTGCTGCTGCATGCGCTGGATTGGTTAAGTATGTGCCTGGCAATTCTATTATTTTTTTCCCTAGTTATAGCCTGAGGGATAAGGTTGATAACTATTTTTCACAAATTTGCAATAATAGAAATATTTTATTGGAGAGGCCGATGCTTTCAAAGGAGGAGAAGACTGTGCTGCTTGAGGAGTTTAAGGGTTATAAGGATACAGGAGCGGTTCTGCTGGGGGTTAATTCCGGCTCTTTTTCAGAGGGTATTGATTTGATAGGAGATTTTCTTAAGTGTGTTATTGTTGTGGGGTTACCTTTGAGGCCACCAGATTTACAGATTCAAGAGCTGATTAAGTATTATGATAAAAAGTTTGGCAAGGGATGGGATTATGGGTATAAGCTGCCTGCTTTTATTAAGTGCCTGCAGAGCGCTGGAAGGTGTATAAGGAGTGAGACGGATATAGGAGTTATTGCTTTTCTTGATACAAGATATGCATGGAGTACTTACCTTAAATGTTTTCCTCCTGAGTGGACTATGAAGATGAGCAAAGATTATGAAAGGGTTATTAAAGAGTTTTTTGAGGAAGTTTAGGTTTTTAGCAGATAAATAATATTTTGTTAATTCTTTAGTATGTTGAGCTTTCAGGACTTGATTCGCAAGAATAATGCAGTATAGCTTTGGGTATATCCCTAAACCAGTATACTAAAACGTAACATTTATATACTAGTTGAGTCATGAATATATATAGATGAAAATGAACATGATGACCTCAATTACTTCAAAAGATTGGCTTATTAATAATGGGCCAATTTTTCACCTTAATGATCACTAAAGGCTCCCATTCCTATTTCTAACCCCCCCTCAGGGAGCCTTTTTTATTTTTATTAAAGTTTAGGTAGATTAAATTGGAAACTAAAAAAGCAATTAACTGGCTGAGAGAAAGAAAGTTGCTAGATATATCAAGAAAGAATTCTTCTTTTGTGAGAAATATTTTTACTGAGTGCCTTGCTGTTAAAGATGAAAAAATCCTGATTATAGGAGATAGAGGGAGTAAAGGGAAACATATTTCACCTATTCTTTCTGCAGCTTATTATCTGGCTGCAAAGGAACAGAAGCTTGATTGTGAACTTATCCTGCAGGAACCAAAAGAGAGAGGTGAATTGGTTGATAAAGATGTTGCTGAAAAGCTTGAAGGGATGGAAGAAGGTAGTGTTATTATTCTTAATCTTTCCAATAAA
>JASMCJ010000004.1 GCA_030753365.1 Candidatus Woesearchaeota archaeon | reverse complement strand
TAACATAGAATTAAACAGCTCAGAATCAAACACAACTTCTTTAGAAAACTCATCCGATACTACTGAATAAAACTAATCATGACAACCGTCCTCTGCTTTGGAAATGAATTCATAAAAGAAGATTCTTTAGCAAAAGAATTAGCTGATGAAATCAAACTAACCAACATAAACTTCATCAAGTGCAACAGTTTCAATGAAATCATCGAATGCAAAGACAAAAACCTCTTCATCTTAGATGTAGTAGAAGATATAACCGAAGTCATTCAAATAAAAGACCTTAACCAATTAAAAGAAAACAAGCTCTGCACATTGCACGACTTTGACCTATCCTTCTTTCTAAAACTAATGAAATCTTTAGGAAAAATAAAAAATATAAGTATAATAGGAATACCTCAAAAAGGGAATAAAGAAGTTATTAAAAAGGAAGTAATAAAAATATTAAAGTGATTATAATGTCAGATTTAGGAACAGATGTAAACAATGCAATTGAGGAATTAGAAAAATCTAATAAATGGAAAATAGTAAAAAAGGTTGCTAAGATTGGTGCATATTCTTTTTGCGATAATTAGTTCAGCTATTGTGGCAGCTGCAATAGCAGGGGTTTTGTGGTATGGATCCCGATTTCCAGGGGAAACAAGAATAGTCAAGCAAGGTGAGCGAGCAGGTCAAATTGCAGCATGGGATTATACTACTATAGATCAATTAGAAAGAAGAAACCCTAATATTAAGAACATTAATGATATTCAGGTAGACCAAGAGATGATAATAAGGGATGAAGGCTATAAAGGTGCTTTACAATTAATATCTGATATAATTGATTATTATTATGATAGAAAGTAAAAAACCCAATCTCAGCAAGCTGTGGGGCATTTTTACTCCAGAAAATGGACATAAAGAACCAGAGCAGAGCTCTGGTATTAGACCCATTTTCGCTGAATAATAAGAATAATCTCTAATTTAGACAAATCTTTAAAAAGAATTAGCCTATTTCTTTGTATATGAATAATAAGGGTATAATTAGGACCGTAGCATACTGTGCTGCAATAGCAATAGCTTCTTTAAATTATGTAAATGCCAGAGGTTCTCCTGAACCTCAGGAACCAATTATCCCTGTTGAACAAGCTATAACATTGGAACAACTGGCAGAAAATTTCACATTCGAGAAATATAATTACCAAACAATTGAAAAAATTAAAGATTTGAATACTTTCAGAGAAATAGTCCCTGTTTTATTTAAAATGCAATATGAAAGTATGCCAATGTTAAGAATGAAGTATCCTGAACTCATTACCCTTGAAGAAAAAAATACCAAAATGACTAGAAAAGGTAGAATATCAGTAAAAGATCTTTATAAAGAAGTTAATGAGAACCTAAAAAATGATTATTATTTATTCAGAAATGGAAATAAAGACTTGTTAAATATGGTGAATGGTCATATTATATCTCCTGAAACAGTTCATTTAGGAAATGATAGAAGTGAAATAGGAACAATTTATTTTATATTAAACACAGAAATATTAAATCCAGAAAACAAACTTGAGATTCCTGATAAAGATATGAATGATTTTAAAAATGACTTAAACAAATTCTTAGACTCTATCGAACTTACTACAACCCCTCCTGAACCTGAAGAAGGAAAAGAATCCTTAGATTCTCCTAAACTTATTACTTTTCCTCCGGAAGCTAAAAAAGGAGATGAATTATACGCAATAGATTATGCCCCAATCTAACTAAAATTAACCTTCAAAAATGCGTAGAACATAAGCCTTAACCAACCTTCACCACTATCTGCTTTGACTTCAGCCTTTCATCTCCTTTCATAAGGTTAACATCAAAGATATAACTACCATCAGGCATATCATCAGGAATCATAACTTTACTTATCAAAATCTGAGACTCCATCTCCTTAAATGAAACAGCATCTTTCTTATAAAGAAAAATCTCATCAGCTGACACCCTTCCTGAAGAATTAACAATCACTATTGACAATTCTGATACAGAAGGCTCTGCATTCTTCACACCAATTAAAAAAGTAGACTCCTTTCCTCTTGCCAATCTTAAATCAGTGCTTGAAACCGCTAAAATCTCAGTCTCAAGCTTGGCCTTCAGCATATTCTCCAAATTCTCACTTGTCCTTGCATCCATCTCTGACTCAACCATTCTGTTACTCTTACTCATGCTACTCCTAATAAGACCTAATCCAATAACAAGAAAAGTCAATGCCAACACAATTCCAATAATCTCCTTCAATCCCAAATCTGCCATATCTTATCCTTAGAATCAATTATATTTAAATTATTCTAAAATAATTTACACAAAATTAACCTTTAAAAAATGAGTAGAACATGAAAAGCAGGGATCATAACTCCTAATCAACTTCTCTATCTCTAAAATCATTTTCTCTTTAGAAAGCTTCATCACACTAGGCAGATACGCCCTAATATCGTCCTGCAGATTTCGAAGATTCTGCGTAGTAGGCGTTATAATATTAGCATAAGTAATCCTACCCTTACTATCCAGCTTATACTCATGCCACAAAGTTCCTCTAGGAACCTCCACAGCAGAAATCCCATGCCCTTCTCTAAGCCTAACCTTCTTAACAGGCTCTTCTTTAACCTTTAACAAATCACAAATATCTAAAGCTCTGTCAACAAAATGAACAATCTCAACCGCCTGCGCAAAATTATTAACAAAAGGGTTATAATTAGGGAACTCTATCTTAAAACTTTTCAAAATCTTTCTGGCATCACTTGACAAACTCTTATAACTATTATTAACTCTTGCCAAAGCCCCCACCATATAAGACCTTCCTTCCTTCACAACAAAATTTGCTGTTGAATACTTCTCATGATACTCCTTAAGATACTTGCTATACTCCTCCTGCTTATATCTCTTAGAGCCTGAAACCATATCACCATTCAAAGTAGCATACTCTTCTCTTTTCACCAAAGAAAAATACTCTGTCTTATTAACAAACTCAGGATACTCCAACCTTCCAAAAAGCTTTCCAGTAAGAATAGTTCCTTCTTTAATCAACTCCAACTCCTTTCTTATCTCCTTCAACTCCTCTTCAGACGGCACCTTAAGAAAACCTCCCACAGTCAAAGAAACAGGATGCAAATCTCTGCCGCCAACAACCTTAACAATACCATTACCCATCTTAATAATCTTCAAAGCTCTTGACAGTTCATTCTTATACTTCTCCGCCATAGAAAGAGCAGACTCATACCCTAAATAATCAGGCAATGCTAAAAAATAAAGATGTGTAGCATGACTCCTAATCCTCTCTCCAATAGTCACCAACTCTCTCAATAAACCAGTCTGCTCAGACACATCCACTCCCAAAGCATTCTCAATCGCCTGAATAGCAGTAACCGTATGCGCGCAAGAGCAAATCCCACAAATCCTTGAACTAATCTCAGAAGCTTCAAAATATCTCCTGCCTTTCAGCAAGCCTTCAAAATACCTTGAACCTTCGACAGCCTGCAGTTCGCAAACCTCAACCTTCCCATTCTTAATAGACAAGTTCAATGAAGCATGCCCTTCAATCTTTGTAATATGATTCAGCTTTATAACAGTCATTCGTTAAAATTTGGTCTGATACCTCGAGCTTTAGCCCGATAGCACAACCAAATTTTCACATTAAAAATACCCAGTACTTTAATGTTTGGTATTTTTATCTTATTACTTCCTTAGGCAGTTTCAATCCCACAAAAGTCTTCATTCTATCCTTAATATCCTTAGCCTTAATCCCTTTCTCTTTCAACAAACTAATCATAGTCTCAAAATTAGCGTCAGGCGTAGCCCCTCTACAACCCCAGCACACCAACCCTCCATTAATACACACAGAATTGCAGTTGCCATTAGTAATCGGCCCTAAACACAACTCCTTCTTATCAAGGAAACAAGTATTCTTATTCAATCTGCACTCAAAACAAACAGGCTTATCATACCCTCTTGGCTTCTTACCAAGTACAATATCCTTAATAAAAGTCAAAATCTCATTTTTATCAGGAGGACACCCTGGAATATAATACTCTACCTTAACATGCTTATCAATAGGCACAGGCTTTTGGTCCCTCAACTCCAGTTTTCTAAGAAAAACCTTCCTCTCATAATTCTCCTTCTGGATAAAATTTCTAAAAGCAGGAATGCATCCAGTACAAGCGCAGGCTCCCAACGCAACCAAAACCTTAGTTTTCTTCCTAACCTCCTTCAACACCTTAACATCATCATTAGAAGCAACCAACCCTTCCATAAACACCACATCAAGTTCTCCATCATTCTTTTTTTCTTTAATAAACGGGAACGCTTTAATATCAATAATTTTTGCAACATGCAATAAATCATCCTCATTAAAAATCACACTAAGCAAACATCCAGCGCATCCTGTAATATTATAAAATCCCACTTTTAGTTTATCTTCAGTCATTCTTAATCTCATCATACCTAAACACAGGCCCATCCTTGCAAGTATACTTCCCATGAATCATGCAATGCCCGCAAACTCCAATCCCACAGTTCATCATCCTCTCTGCGCTAACAAAAATCTGGTTATCTTTGAAACCTTTATCCTTCAATATTCTTATAATAAAATTAATCATAATAGGCGGCCCGCACATCAAAGCCACTGAATTTTCACTCTCAAGCCTACTCTTCTCTATAAGCTTAGTAATAAATCCAACCTTAACACCAAAACATGTCTTTGCCGGTCTTTTATCAACGCTTGTATTCACGCAAAACTTCTTTTTCCATCTAGACAAATGCTCCTTAAACAAAATATCATTAATTGATCGGAACCCTAAAAACAATACAACATCCTCAAAATCCTTCTTAAACTTCTCAACATACTCTATAACCCCCTTCAAAGGCGCAACCCCGCATCCACCTCCCATAATAATAACATTCTTTCCCTTAAGCTCTTCCATAGGATAGCCTTTTCCATACGGCCCTCTCACCAACAGCTTATCACCCTTCTTCAGTTTAGCCAACGCATTAGTAACATTCCCAACCTCATGAATACTCAGCTCAACATGCTTATTGCTATAAGAAGCAAAAGAAATAGGCACTTCTCCAATCCCTGGTATGCTAACCTGCAGGAACTGCCCAGGTTCATGTTTAACCTTAAGCCCAAGCCTTAAAGTAAAAGTATCAGAAGACTCTCTCTTAAAGTTGATAATCTTTACAGGTTTTGGTAAATAAGCATTCTTCATCTTCATTTCATCTCATTAATAATCTTAACAAAATCAATCCTTGTAGGGCAACCTCTAATACACCTTCCGCACCCAGTGCAAAGGTTAACTCCATGCTTCTCCTTAAAATACTGTAACTGATGATAAATTCTATGCTTAAACCTATCCTCTCTCTTATCCCTAAACACATGCTCACCTGCAACTCTTGTAAAACATCTAAGTTGGCACGCTGCCCAAGTCCTGCATCTCTCACCCTTACTCAAATCCTTAATCTCTACTTTATCATTAATATCAAAACAATAACATCCTGGGCAAAGCAGATTACAAGCAGCGCAACTCAAACAACGCTTAACACCCTTCTCCCAGTCAGCATGATCATAAAGTGAAGAAATATCCTTCTTCTTCAGCCTGTCAGAACCCTTAACCACTTTATCAATCTTCTTTACCTTAGACTCCTTAAAAAACTGCTTATACCTCTTAACAAACTTCTCTCCCTTCTTAGAGCCAACCTCAACAAGAAAAGATTTGCCTTTATCATACAACATCAAATCAAAAAAATCCAGTAATTTTAAAGAACCGCAAAAACAATACTCATCCTCAACCTTGCTGCAATGATAACCAATAAGAACACAATTCTCTCTCTCCTTCTTATAATAAGCATCAACATCCTCATCAATAAAAGCCATATCCTGCCTTAAAATAGAATTAAGGTCGCACCTCCTTAACCCTATCAACACCTTCTTCTTTGGCTTCTTAACAGGAACCTTCACATTATTGCCATTAAATCTAAACAAAGTCTCATTCTTCTTAAAAAAGAACTCTTTCACAGGAAAATAAGAATTTGTCTTAAAATAAATCTCTTCAGGCCTCTTAATAACCTCAAAGCTAACCAGCTCCTTCTTAACAGGAGCTATAACCTCATAGCTCTTAATCAGAGAACTGATTAATCTATTAAACACCTCTTTTTTAATAGCCTTCATCCTACCTCAGGCATTATTCAGAAGAAAGGACTATTTAAAATTATTGTTAAAACGCATTTAACACCTCTCTTTAATCTTCCTAATCAACTCACTCGTAGAAAATCCCTTAAAATTCTTAATAATATGAATCCTTCCGCCATACTTCTTCACAGTCTCTGCTTCAATGCAATCCTCTCCATAATCCTCTCCATTAGCATGCACATCCGGCTTAACAGACTCAATAAATTTAAGGCAATCAGCTTCATCATAAACATTAACAAAATCAACGCACTCCAAAGCAGCCAGCATCTCTGCCCTATACTGCTCTGGCACAATAGGCCTTGAATCCCAGTCCTTATACTTCATCTTCTTCTTCCACTCTTTAACAGAAGCATCGCTATTAACTCCAACAATAAGCACATCACCCTGCTCCTTAGCCTCCTGCAAAAACTTCACATGCCCAGCATGCAGAATATCAAAACTGCCATTAGTAGTAATTATCTTCTTGCCCTGCTCCTTCAATTCTTTAACCAACTCCTTCAACTCTTCCCTTGTTTTGATTTTATTCATTCTTAATAGCCTCATTCAATTCTTCTTTTGTAACAGTAACAACCCCTTCCTTTCCAATAGTAATCGAAGCAGCATGATTAGCCAAATTAGCAGAACTCACAAAATCTTTCCCAGATGAGCAAAGCCCTAAAGTAAAAGCACAGGTAACACTATCCCCTGCACCAGTAACATCAACAACATTCTTAGACAAAATAGGAATACTAACCTTCTTAAAATCATCTCCTTCTTTCTCTATCAAATCCATCCCCTCTTTATCCCTTGTAATCAGAATTGACTTAAGATTAAGATTTTCAATCAACTCCTTTCCAGCATTAAAAATATCATCTTCATTCTGTCCAATCATTCTCCCATAAGCCAGCTCAGCCTCAAAAATATTAGGCACAACACTTGTAAACCCCTTAAAATTAGCCAAATTCTTTCTAGAATCTCCAATAAGTATAATCCCTTTCTCATCAGCAACCTTTACAATAGCATCAAGAAGTTCTCTTTTTATAACACCCTTATCAACCTCATCATAATCCGCAACTATAATCGCATCAAACTCTTCAGAATTATTCCTTATAAACTCAATAAGACTTTTAACAGACTCTTCACGCACATCTTCTTCATTCTCAGCATCAAACCTTATAACATGCTGCTTAGGATAATGCACTCCTCCTGCAAGAATCCTTGAAAATTTAGGAGTAATCCTTCCCTTTTGAAAAACCAATCCTTCAGTATGAACTACATGCTCCTCAAGATTCTTAACAAGCTCTTTACTAATAGCATCATCTCCAATAATACCGGCAGCAAAAGTCCTTGCCCCCAGCGCTCTTATGCCAAGCACAACATTCCCTGCAGCGCCCATCCTAACCCATTTATTTCCAATCCTAACTCTTGGGACTGGCGCTTCAGGAGCAATACTCTGTACATCTCCTTCAAGATACTCATCAACACAATAATCTCCAATAACCAAAACAGTCTTCTTTTCAAAATTCCTCAAAAGTTCAATCAATTTATTCATCCTTAAACCACTTCTCATAAACCTTATCTAATATCTCAGCCATACCCTCTGCATGTTCTTTATCTGAAACAAACCCTTTCTCCTCTTTTGATACTACAAGTCTTTTAAGCTCCTCATCAGCATTATTAGGGCATCCTGCCAGTCCGGTAGCATTCAAAAAGTCCAAATCACTATGGCTTGAATCTCCAATAGAAAAAGAATCTTCTTTTCTAATCTTATACTTCTCTAAAAGAAAACTAACCGCATCTCCTTTACTAAGATTAGGCAGAATATCAATAGCAATATCACAAAACAAAACCTTCAAAACACCTTTATCAATAGCATCCTTAACCTCTGCCGGCATCTTATTCTTCACAATAAACTCAAACAAATCCTTTCCAATATTCTTTTCAAACTCATAAGTGAGCATGCACGTCCTCTCCTTCATATGTCTTACCTTAGCATCCTTAAACCTCTCTTTAATCTCATCCTCAAAATTTTCCATCTCTTTTCTCCATTCAACAAAGCCTCTTACAACCTCTATTGAATCCTTAAGCTTAGGATGTTTCTCAAACAAATTATACACTCCAACCTCTGGCTCAAAAATCACATTACCTCCCTCAAAAATAGAAGGTCCTATATGATTAGACTGCTCCATAATATTATCTGCAATATGGTAACTTCTTGAAGTGCAAACTCCAAACAAAGTATCCTTAAACTTAAGTGTCTTACTTTTAATCATCTCCAGATTCTCCATATTACCATTCAAATCCTGTTTATCAGGATAATCTGGCTTAACAAACTCTCCCATACATCCATCAATATCACTAAAGACAATTCTTGAACTCATCTTTGCTCCTCCATCCACTCAACATAATCCTTAACACCCTCCTTAAAGCTAAACTCAGCCTTAAACTTCAGCTTCTCCTCAGCAAGAGTTGTATCTGCCTGTGTATTAGCCTGATAAGTTTTGGCATCATAAGGCATATCAATATACTCAATCTCTAACTCCTTTCCTAAAACTTCATTAAGCACCTTAACTACTTCATTAAAACTCGTTCCAACTCCAGTGCCAACATTATAAACACCAGAAGGTGCATCCAAAGCAAGAATAACTGCTCTAACAATATCCTTAACATAAATATGATCCCTAATCTGTTCTCCCATTTTAAACAGCTTTGGCTTATTACCTGACTTCATCTGATTATAAAGATGATAAATCATAGAAGCTGGTCTTCCCTTATGCGCTTCTCTTGGTCCAAACACATTAAAAAACCTCAACCCAACAATATGCATTTCATCAAAAAGCTCACCAGCCATCTCATCCATCTTAAGCTTAGACTTCCCATACACTGTAATAATCTCCTTCTCCTGATCTTCTTTCATAGGCACTGGTTTATTCCCATAAAGATTAGCAGTAGAAGCATAAACCAACTTCGCATTATGCTCCTGAGCCAGTTTAACCATCAGCTTAAACCCTTCAACATTCTTATTATACGTCTCTTCATCATTATCATGCCTGGGATCAGTAATAGCAGCAATATGAAAAATTGCATCAAACTTCTCTTCAAACTCAATAGGCTTAGAAACATCCTTTTCAATAAAAATACCATTAAACTCATTCAGGTTATCCTTTGTTCCAGAAAAAATATTATCAACTACAATAACCTCATGCCCTTGTTTCTCCAATTCCAAAGCAAGATTAGAGCCAATAAACCCAGCCCCTCCTGTAACGAGTGCTTTCATAAAATCACCTTCAGTGATTTCTGACAGCTACGAACGATTAGTGAGTCTGCTTTCATTCTTCAGCCAATTCTTCCTCAACAAGTTTGCATAAAATATGCCCAACAGTAATATGGCTCTCCTGAATTCTTGCAGTACTCTCTGAAGGAATAACAATGCTCAAATCTGCCACTTCCTTCAGCTTTCCACCATCTCTGCCAGAAAAAACAATAGTAAAAGCACCATTCTTCTTAGCCTGCTCAACACCCTTAACAACATCACCAGAATTGCCGCTAGTGCTAAACCCAATAATAACATCCTCTTTCTTAGCCAATCCTTCAACCTGTCTCTCAAACACTTTATCAAAACCCCAATCATTCCCAATAGCAGTCATAACCGAACTATCTGTAGTCAATGCAATCGCAGGCAACGCTTTCCTTCCTTCAAGCTCAAACTGATGAATCATCTCTCCTGCAATATGCTGAGAGTCAGCAGCGCTCCCTCCATTACCAAAAAGAATCAATTTGCCATTATTCTTATAACACTCAACAACCTTGCTAACAGCCCTCTCAATATCATCTGTAAGGCTCTCAACAACCTTTTTCTTCACTTCAATACTTTCATTCAACAATTCTGTTATTTTATTTTTCATTCTACCACCTTTTTCAGTTTATAGAATTTTTATTTAAAGTAAATGGGATGCCCAGTAAATGCCTTTCAACATTTACTGGGGTGTTTAGATATCGAAAACTTGGAGGTATTCTTCGGTATCAATAAGTATGAATTGTTCATACTCCTATATAAACTTTTCGGTATTGTAAACTATATATTAGAAATCATAAATTATGCACAAAACTCTGCATAATCATAAACACGCCTGCTACAACTACTAAGGCTATATACACAACCCTATTCCACTTAAAAATCTTCCTTCCATCAAAATTACCAAATGGAAGAAGGTTAAACAACGCAATCCATGTATTAATCATAAACCCATAATAAAATATAGTCCTCAACAGAATACCAAAAGGCAATGAAACCAGTATTATCAAGCATAAAAGTGCTAATATAAGATTAACCAAAGGTCCTGCTAACGAAATTGTCCCATTCTTCCTAATACCCACGGGTCCTGAAATCATCACCGCTCCCGGTGCTGCAAACACAAATCCAAAAAAGCTCATAACTATAGCTAATATCAACATATTATCAAAAGATCTAAACTCAGCATAACATCCATAATGCTGCGCAACCAGCTTATGTGCCAGTTCATGCAGCAAAAACGCAACACCCACTGTAAGGGCTGACACAAAAAACACGATAATAATCTTTGAAACAGAAAACCCAGACATAGCAATAGCAAAAGCTAGCGAAATAACAATCCATGCCTTCGCCAAATCCCTCAGCTCAGTCCTCGAAGTGCTGAACGAACCCAGCTTAATCTGTTCTTTATGATACATAATAATAGAAGAAGTGATTTCCTTACATAAAAAGGTTTTGGAATTTCAGCTTATAATAACATATTTAACCATAAACACTATCTATGATAAACACTATTTACATTTAATATACAAGGATTACTTTTGATAAGTTCTCCTTCAATTGTTCTATTTTTTCCATCTTCTTGTGCACTTTCCATATCCTTTAATATACTTTTAATATCTTTATACTCATATTTACCAGTACTTTTTAGTACTTTGAGCATTACTCTATATGTTTTTTCATCCTCTGGGTTCTTATACTCTGAGAATATCTTAGGCTTTCTTATATGCCCTATTATACGCTTCATTCTTCCTTCGAGTTCTCCTTCTTTTATTATTCCTCTTATTGCAACTTTTTGTTTTACATATTCTTTCCCTGATTCTACTAATTTTTTAATTAACACTGCTTCATATTTTACCCTTTGAATAACTTCCTCTATAACTTTAAAAAATAGGTTCTGTTTTATAAACTTTACCACTCTTCAGGGAAGATATTCAAAATACTTAAAAACTCCTTACCACAGAGAAAACTTTATATAACTCATTCTCACATTTTAATCAATGGCAAAAAAAGAGGTCTTTGAAGCAACAGCCACATTAATCGGCTGCATCATTGGCGCAGGCGTTCTTGGCATTCCTTACGTTATAGCAAAAGCAGGGTTATTATCAGGCATACTGAATATCATAGGCATAGGCCTAGCCATACTGCTAGTTCATCTTTATCTTGGCGAAATCGTCCTAAAAGTAAAAGGCAACCATCAGCTCACAGGTTATGCAGAAAAATATCTAGGAAAAAAAGCTAAAACCCTTATGATGTTTGCCATGATATTTGGCATCTACGGTGCATTAATTGCCTACACCATGGGAGAAGGCGCAGCCTTATCTGCTATCTTTGGCGGCAGCCCAATTCTTCTCAGCCTCATCTTCTTCGCTATTGTAAGCGCAATAGTCTTCATTGGTATCAAGGCATTAAAAAGGTCAGAGTTCTTAATAACCCTTCTTATGTTAATCACAGTTGTTATCATCTCATTATTATCATTCCCTAAACTAAACCTAACCAACCTTACTCTTTTCAACCCAACCGCTAATGGATTATCCAACTTATTCCTCTTCTTCTCCCCTTATGGTGTAATTCTATTTGCCTTCTTAGGCACAGTAGCCATCCCTGAAATGAAAGAAATCCTTGGAAAAAACAAAAAAGCAATGAAGAAAGCCATAATCATAGGCACATTAATACCTATGTTCATCTACATATTATTTGCAATCATCACAGTCGGTGTAGTAGGATTAGAAGGCTTCAACTCATTAGGCGAAGACGAACGGATTGCAACCATTGCTTTAGGAAGACTAATTGGACCCATGATGGTGCTCTTCGGAAATCTGTTTGCAGTATTTGCAATGGCCACCTCCTTCATAGCCTTAGGCACAGCCTTAAAAGAAATGTATCAATATGATTATAATCTTAACAAACACCTTGCCTTCTTCCTAACCATATCCTTCCCTCTGCTAATATTCTTAATCGATGCTTTTGCAAAAGACATCACAAACTTCATCAACGCCTTAGGACTTGCAGGTGCAGTCTCAGGTGGAACATCAGGCATACTAATAGTCTTAATATTTTGGAAAATAAAATCCAAAAAAGGAATCATTTTAAAGTTTACAAAAAGCAAAGCCATGGGCTACTTCTTAATCTTCTTATTCTCTTTAGGAATCTTGTTTGAAGTAGCAAGCAGTTTAGGACTGATAAACTTTTAACCAACATTAACGAAAGTATTAAATAATAGATTTTGCAGTCAATTCCTATGAAAAAGTTAAATAAAAAAGGCATAAGCCTAACTCTCAAGCAAATCATTATCCTCATCCTTGTTGTCGCATTTGCAATATTTATAATAACTCAAGTAGTTAGATTAAGCAATAAAATCATCACTCCTCCCTAAAAAATGAAACACCAAAAAAGAGCAGAAGGAAGAACATTAGTAATCATGATAATAGTAATTGCCTCTGCCATGGTGCTCATCCTCTTTGGCGGCAAGCTATATGCCGCAATAACAGGCGGTGCATCCGATAATGCATGCAGACTAAGCATATTTGCGCAGTCAAAGCTAAAAGGGTTCACTGGAAAATCTCCAGTAAGTATAGAATGCCCCAGAAAGGAAATTATCTTTTATAAAGACCATGTTGAAGAACATATAGAAGGAAAGTCCAATAATATTAAAATCAAAATAGGAGAGAAGTTGGAAAAGAAGTTTAAAGAACTTGATGACGTTATTGTTAACCAGGTTATAGCAGAAGAATTAAGAAGATGCTGGTACAAAACAGGCGAAGGAGAGCTTGATGCATTTGACGAAGGCGGGCTTCTTGGCACTGAAACCTGCCTTTTATGTTCTACTATTGAATTTGATGATGAAGTAATTAATGCTGGCACAGTCCCCTTCCCAGACTTAATGATTTACCTTGAAAACAATAAAATATCCCCCAAAGGAGAAGAAATAAGTTATCTTGACTACTTATCCAAAGCAAAAACAACAAGAGGTCTCATGTGGATTCCAATAGAATACAAAACCTTTTATGAAGAGGTTGACAAAATAGAGCCTGGCAAAAAATATGTAGTCTTTATGAAATCCTTCAAAACAAGCCAATTTCAGGAAAAGATTTTTCAATTTCCTGACACCTACTGGGTATTGGTAGGGCCAGAAGAACTCATTGCCAGGAAAGGCGTGTGTGATATCTTGTTAAATTAAGAATGAACAAAAAAGCAGCGATGAAACCAGTGGTAAAGATAATAATCTTTCTTGTTGTGGTAGCTGTGCTAAGTTTGTTCTTACTAAATATTGAAAAAACAATGAGTCTATTTGTTGATAAAAACACATGCAAAACAGCAGTAAGGGCAAACGCAATGGGTCAGGCACAAGTAGCTGGCACAGGTATTTTAGAAGCATATA
>JASMCJ010000003.1 GCA_030753365.1 Candidatus Woesearchaeota archaeon | reverse complement strand
ATCTAAAATTGATTATTTAACAGGAAACTGGTCAAAAGATGCACTAGAAGGAAATAAGGATATTAATGAAGTCATAAGCTTTGATGATGAAATCATCTTTAAGAAAAAGCTGTTAAAAGTGTTTGGGCTTATTAAAAGCTTAAAGAAGAAAGAGTATGATCTTTGCTTTGTTCTTGACAAATCATGGCATTGGGGAGTGTTTGCTTATCTTTCTAATGTGGGATTTAGGATAGGATTTGATAGGTTTAATGAAGGCTTTGCAAACAACCTAAATGTGCTTTATGATGGAAGCAAATATGAATTAGATTATTATATGGCTATTGCTGGATTGCTTGGGATAAAGAAAGCTGATAAAAATATGCTTCTTTATTTATCTGAAAAGGATAAAAAGTTTGGAGATGATTTCTTATTGAATAACAATCTTAAGAATAAAACATTGATAGGCATTGCAGCAGGAGGAGCTGAAAATCCCGGGCAGAAGATGCATGTCAAAAGATGGCCCAAGGAAAAATATATTGAGTTTGTAAAGCTTATCCTTAAAGAAAAGAAAAATGCAGCAGTCTTATTATTTGGGGGTAAGAATGATACTGCGCTTAATGAAAGCATAGTTAAAGAAACAGACAAAATAAGAACATATAACCTTGCAGGCAAAACAACAATAAAGCAGGCAGCAGTTTTAATGAAGAAATGTAAAGTGTTTGTAACACATGATTCAGGCACAATGCATATAGCAACTGCAGTAAAAACTCCTTTAATAGTTCTGTTTGGGGCTACAAACCCTAAAAGGTTTGCGCCAAGAGGCTCAATGGTAATAAAGCGTGAAGTTGACTGTTCTCCTTGCTATGATGTTTATGGGAATTATAATAAGGACTGCAAGAATGTTGAGTGCATGAACATATCTGCTCAAAAGGTTTATGAGGCGCTGAAAAAGGTAATATAAACCGAAAATCTTTTAATATAAGGATTATTTCAGGTTTATAATAAATAACTAAGGAGGATTGATAACTATGGCAGATACAGGATATGAATTTATACCCTCAGAAAAGAGAGAAGAAGAAGAATTTCATACGCATTTTATGAAGAGAAATCTAAGGCATGTAGAACCAGAAGAAGTTGTAGCTGATAATGAACATTTCTATGAAGTTATTGTACTGGTATCTCCTCTTAAGGTTTCAGAGGAACTGAAATATAACAAAGAAGATATTCCTTTGGAAAGAAGGATAAACATAACGTCTAGAAATATAGTTGAAGAAAATTCATTTGAAGTTTCAGGCGACCAGGTCATGTCATACCTTGGACAGACCGCTGTGATGGAAGATGGAAAATTAAGTTTTGATAGTCAGGATATGGTAATGCGGAACGGTCAACCTATGTTACGAAGGATAGTGCTTAGAGAATATGAAAGAGTGCCTATGGCTTCCTTAACAGGGTCTTCGGATGCACAAATTAACTATCTTACTGATACCTATCGGACTCGTCCTGAAGATAGTGCTCATTATGCTCAACATCAGGCATCCAGAGCGCTTGATAGAAAAGGAGAAGCATAAAGCTTATTTTTCTTTTAAATATTTTCCTAACATTCTTATAGCCATTGCCCTATGAGAGAACTCGTTCTTCTTATCAAGGAAGTTTGAGATAGTGCTTGGATAACCATTAGGGATGAATATTCTGTCATAACCAAAACAATCTATATTAGGGTTCTCTATAACTTCGCTAATCTTTCCTTTAAGAATTCCTGTAAAAGTAACGGGATTTTTATTAGGTTCGCAATATGCAACAGCTGCCTTGAAAAGCGCGCTTCTGTTCTTGTCCTTTAATAATCTGAAAATGCCATCATAGCCTATAGCGTTTATCACAAACTTTGGAAACACGCCAGGAAAAGCTTTGTAAGCTTCAAAACATAAGCCAGTATCCTCTATAAAGAAAGGCTTGTTAATCTTCTTTGACAAAACAATAGCTGAGGATTTGGCAATATCTTCAACATCCCCAAGCTCATGATTCTCTTCATAATCCATATCTAAATGTTCAATCTTTATGTCAAATTCCTTGAGGATATCGCTTACCTCTCTAAACTTGTACCTGTTGGTTGTGATAAAGCAGATCTTTTCAGTCATCTTCTCTTTTCTCGTTTAGAATATCTTTAACAATTATAAAATCATCCAACAATTCCTTCCTTTTCTCTGGGTTATTGCCAGAATACAATAAAACAGCAGGATGGTACATGGGAATTATCTTAACTCCTTCTATCTCAACAGGCTTGCCATGAACGCTTGTAATACCATCTTTAGTATTAAGCATATACTTTGTTGAGAAATTACCTAAAGTGATAACAACCTTAGGATTTAACAGCTTAATATGTTCATCAAGCCTTGGCCTGCAGTTTTGTAGTTCTTCACTATTAGGATTTCTGTTATCAGGAGGCCTGCATAAGATAGTATTAGTAATATAAACCTCATCCCTTGACAATCCGATGTCTGCCAACAAAGAATTAAGGATTTGGCCAGATCTGCCAACAAAAGGCTCATTCTTAAGGTCTTCATTCATGCCAGGAGCTTCTCCAATAATCACAACTTTGCACTTATCAGGGTCTCCAACACCGAACACTATATTAGTTCTGTTACTGCATAACTCATTACATTTTGGGCAGTCTTTGTAGTTATCTTTGAGTTCGTTTAGTTTATTGCTTTTTTCCATAGTATCACCTCATAAATGGACCAGTCGGGACTTTCAAATCCTAAGGGATTTGCTGTCTCCCTCTGGGATATTTGAACCCGAGACCTCCCGATTGCCAACCGAGCACTCTTTTCTGCTTTACACAAACTTTTGTCTGCGCAAAGTACCAGACTGAGCTACTGGCCCGTATAAAATAGAATATCTGCTGGAATTATAAATATTTGTCGATAGTTATTTAAATAATGCTTAATTATTTTACTTTATAAAATGACTTATGAAGACTTATTAAAAAAAGCAAGAGAAGACCTTCCTGAAAAAGCTGTAAGCGCAGAAAGGTTTGAAGTGCCAAAAGTAAAAGGGCATATCCAAGGTAATAAGACAATCATAAGTAATTTCTATCAAATAGCAAGTGTTATAGGAAGAGAGCCTGAACATATATTGAAAATTATATCAAAGGAGTTGGCAACTCCTGGAGAGCTAAAGAAGAAAGCGCTTATAATAGGCACAAAGACAAGCGCTTCAAGAATCAATGAGAAAATCAATAATTATGTTAATAAGTATGTTCTATGCAAAGAATGCGGAAAGCCTGATACAAAACTAACTAAAGATGGGGACATAACATTCCTTAAATGTATGGTTTGCGGCGCAAAGCAGCCTGCATAGGCTTAATTTTCTTAATATATCTATGTGGACCAATAACAAAATTTATATATTTCATCCATAAATATATTTAAGTAAGATGAAAAATAAATTTGAATTGTTAGCTCACTTAAAAGACAAAGATATATTGATCAAAAAAGATAAAACTTATTTTGTTAAATTTAATCTTTTTTCTTTATTCAGGATTAATGATATAATCATAGAAAAAAAGGATAATAGCAATATTCTAATTTTAAAAAATGATCAGGTTATCTTTCAGTATTGGGTAGAACAAGATTTATTTATTCCACCTTGGCAAACTCATTGGTTCCAACTTAAAGACAGTTTTTTGTTGAAATTGAAGGATAATTTACTTAATGAATTCTTAAATAAAGCTATTAAAAATGCTGGAAACCTTAATAAGCTATGTAAATATTTAGATATGAGTTCTCCAACTTTCTACAATCTTACAAAAAATAGAATTAAGATGGTTTCTGTTAAGAAACTTAGAAGATTACTGGATTACCTTAATATTTCCTATTTAAATATTAACAATAAAATAGAATATACTAAGAAAGGACCTCAAATATCTATAGAAAATCCTAAGTTTCCAATTGATTTAAACTCTAAATGCGGTGCTTCTTTATTAGGAGCAATAGTATCTGATGGATGTATTTATGTCGATAAGAAAGCAAGAGGAGTAATTAGAACAAAATATTCAACCAGTGAAGAAGAATCGATAAGTCATTTTATAGATTCTATTAACCGCACTTATGGAAAAGTATATATACAAAAAGAGATTGTTAGGAATTGTATAATAATAAAGATAGGTTCATCTATAATCGGAGAGACTTTATTTA
>JASMCJ010000002.1 GCA_030753365.1 Candidatus Woesearchaeota archaeon | reverse complement strand
AAAATGGCAGAAAAGAAAGAAAAAGTTAAGGAAACAAAAGAAGAAAAAACTGAAGCTAAGGAACCTGTAAAAACTAAAGAGAAAACAGGCAAAGAAGCAGAGGATGCTGGGAAATCAAAGATTTCCGGCACCAACTCCGTTGGAAAAGTAGAAACTAAAGTAGAAGAAAAAACAGAAGAAAAAGCTAAGGAAGAGATTAAAGAAGCAGAAACCAAAGCAGAAGAGAATAAAGAAGAGGCAACTACAGAAGAAAAAACTACAGAAGAGAAAACAGAAGAAAAGGCAGAAGATGCAAAGGCAGAAGGAAAAACAAAAGAAAAGAACTGGGAAAGGATAGAACAGGAAACCCATGTCTATAAGAGAGTAAAAAGCATTGTTTTTTCTGTCTTAAGCTCAAAGGTTATCAAAGATATGGCCTCTGCAAAAATTGTGACCCCTGAGCTTTATGATAAAGAAGGCTATCCGGTAGATGGCGGCTTAATGGATATAAGACTGGGAGTTATTGATCCCGGGTTAAGGTGCAAGACCTGCGGCTCGAAATTAAAAGAGTGTATTGGGCATTTTGGATATATAGAATTTGCAAGGCCAATTATACATGTTAAATTTGTAGCCATAATCCTGAGCCTTCTAAAATCAACCTGCAGGGACTGCGGCAGAATTTTGATACCTAAAAATAAGATAAGCAAATATAATGAAATCCTGGATGCAGTGGAAAAAGAGAAGGGATTAGAGGGAAGAAGAGATAAGATAAAAGAGATAATAGCAAGTTTAAAGACAATTAATAAATGCCCTCACTGCAAAGCACGCCAGAAAAAAATTACTCTTGACAAACCAACTACTTTCATTGAGGATGATAAAAGGGTAAGCCCCATAGAAATAAGGGCAAGACTTGAGAAAATACCTGATGAAGATACATTTCTCTTTGGATTAGTGACGCCCTATATCAGGCCTGAGTGGACGGTTTTGACGCTATTGCCAATACCTCCAGTAACTATGAGGCCCAGCATAACCTTAGAGAGCGGTGAAAGAAGCGAAGATGATTTAACACATAAACTTGGCGATATAGTCAGGATAAACCAAAGATTATTTGAAAATATAAATGCAGGAGCTCCGGAAATTATAGTTGAGGATTTATGGGATTTATTGCAATACCATGTGACAACATATTTTGATAACGCCATTGCCCAATTACCTCCGGCAAGACACAGGTCCGGCCAGCCATTAAAAACATTAACAGAGAGAATAAAAAGCAAGGAAGGCAGGATAAGGCATAATCTGGCTGGTAAGAGGACAAATTTCTGCGCAAGAACTGTCATAAGCCCGGATCCTATGCTTGAGCTTAATGAAGTTGGAGTGCCTGATGTAATAGCTACAAAGCTTACAGTGCCTGAAAAGGTTAACACATGGAATATAGAATATTTAAAGAAATTTATAGAAAAAGGCCCTAAAAAATACCCTGGTGCAAATTATATAATCAGGCCTGATGGGAAAAAGAAGAAGATTACTGATGAAACTAAAGAGGCATCTTTAGAAGAGATACAGCCAGGCTATACTGTTGAGAGGCATCTTATGGATGGAGATTTAGCGGTTTTCAACAGGCAGCCCAGCTTGCATAGAATGTCAATGATGTGCCATAGGATTAGGGTATTACCCGGAAAAACATTGAGGTTAAATCCTGCTGTGTGCCACCCATACAATGCTGATTTTGATGGTGATGAGATGAACCTGCACATTCCTCAGACAGAGGAAGCAAGAGCAGAAGCAGAAATATTGATGGAAGTGCAGACACAGCTTATTTCTTTGAGATACGGCTTAAGCATAATTGGCTGTGTCCAAGATGCAATCTCAGGAAACTATCTGCTTACAAAAGATATGATTTTAAACAGGAATGACGCAATAGACCTTTTGGCGTCCATAGGGATAGATGAATTCTCAAAATTGCCAAGAAAAGAAAAAATAGACGGAAAAGAAGTATTTTCTGTTTTGATACCAGAGGATTTTAACTTTACCGGAAAAACAAAACAAGATGAGGAAGTTGCAATAAAAAACGGAAAACTCGTGGAAGGGTACATGGACAGGAGCAACTTAGGGGAAGGCTCTGGCCTGCTTTTAAGAAATATACACAAGAAATACGGGAAGCATTTTACTATCGATATCCTGGGAAAAATTTTCAGGCTGGGAATAGAAGTTTTGTTGAGGAATGGCTTTACATGCGCTGTCTCAGATACAGACCTTCCGGAAAATGCAGGATTAAAAGTGATGGAAACTCTTAACAATGCTAAAAAAGAGGTTGGTAACTTAATAGAGAGGTATAAAGACAATAAGCTGGAAACATTTCCAGGAAAAAATTTAGAAGAAACCCTTGAATTAAGAATTCTGGAAGTTTTGAACAAGGCAAGAAACGACACTGGAGAGATTGTTGCAAATTTTGCCGACAAGAATTCCCATACGATGATAATGGCGCAATCTGGGGCAAGGGGAAACTTGTTAAATTTAGCACAAATGGCAGCTTGTGTCGGACAGCAGGCTATGAGGGGCAAGAGAATAGAGAAAGGATTTGAAAGCAGGACCTTATCAGCATTTAAGAAAAACGACCTGAGTTCAGAAGCCCGCGGTTTTATAAGTGAAAAGTTTAAGACAGGTCTGACACCAACAGAATTCTTTTTTGGCGCAATGACAGGCAGAGATAGTTTAATGGATACTGCCTTAAGGACACCTAAATCAGGATATCTGTACAGAAGACTTGCAAACGCTATGCAGGATTTAAAGATTGAATATGATGGTACTGTGAGAGACGCTTCAAATAAGATAATACAATTTGATTATGGCGAAGACGGCATAGACGTTTCAAAATCTGAAAAAGGTTTTATAAATGTTAAAAGAATAGTCAAATCAGTTGGTTAAAATGGAAAAACTTATGGATGAATATGCAGATAAACTTCCTAAGAAGATACTTACAGATATACAGGAGTATATTGAAAAGAAGGGAGCCATAAATCAGACAAAGCTGAGAAAAATACTTGATAACACAGTAACAGAATACCAGAATGCCAAGATACAGCCAGGAGAATCAGTCGGCATTCTCTCGGCAGAATCCATAGGCGAGCCAGGAACCCAAATGACGTTAAACACGTTCCATTTTGCCGGGGTAGCGGAGATGAACGTTACATTGGGGCTCCCAAGAATTATAGAGATCCTTGACGGAAGAAAAAATCTACAAACGCCGGCAATGGAAATTCATCTTAAGCAGTCATATTCAAAGGGCAAAGACATAAAGAAATTTGCACTTTCTCTCAAAGAGACAAAATTAAGCGATATAGCTCTGGAATTTTCTATAAGCCTTGTTGACTCAGAAATTGATGTAAAGCTGGATAAAGAAAGAATGAAAAGCCTTGACTTAACAAATTCCCAGGTGATTAGCAGCATTACCAAGCAGCTGAAGGGATTTAATGTAAAGGATAACAAAGATTCTATTTTGTTAAAAAGTCGCAGCAAAGAAGAAAGCCTTAATGATATATACAAAGCAAAGGAAAAAATAAAGGGTATACATATCAAGGGGATAAAAGATATTAACCAGGTACTGCCGGTAAAGAGAGATGACGAATATATAATCATGACATCCGGCTCAAATCTTTCAGAAGTTTTGCAGCTTGAAGGGGTTGATGCATTCAGAACAACAACCAACAATATCTTTGAGATTCAGGAAGTTTTTGGCATAGAGGCAGCAAGACAGGCAATAATTGATGAGGTTTACAAAGTGATAGAAAATCAGGGCTTTAATGTAGACATAAGGCATATAATGTTAGTAGCAGATACGATGTGTGTTTCCGGAATCCTGAAGGGAATCACAAGGTATGGCGTTGTAAGCGAGAAAGCGTCTGCTTTGGCGCGAGCCAGCTTTGAAACGCCAATAAAACATATAATAAACGCTGCTCTTATTGGAGAAGTTGACAATCTTAACTCTGTTGTTGAAAATGTCATGCTAAACCAGGCTGTGCCTATCGGAACAGGAGTTCCTGATCTGATCATGAAACCAAAAAAATAAAAACACAATGAATAATGAAAATAATTATAATTGATAAAAATGCCACGTAAAAAATCACTTACATCAACTGAAATAAAGAAGATCATTAAAGCGAAAAATTTTGTTGTCGGCACAGAAAGGACTATTAAAAATCTTAAATTGGGCAAGGTGGAGAAAGTAATTATAAGCTCAAATTGTTCTGAACGCGTTCTTGATGATTTAAGCTATTATGCTGGTTTGAGCAAAGCTGAAACTGTAAAAGTAAATTATCCTAATGAAGAATTGGGTGTGATATGCAAAAAACCTTTTTCTATTTCTGTTCTGTCTATATTGAAAGGTGGTTAGTTAAGTGGCAAGGATAAAATATAATCTAGATGTGATTAAGTATATATCTCTTTTTGAATCGTTAACAGGGGCAAAGGTAAAGGATTGTATTGTTAATGATAACATTATATTTATTGTGCATGAGAATGAGATGGGAAAGGCCATAGGCAAACAAGGCTCAAACATAAAAAGGGTTGAAAATACCCTGAAGAAAAAGATAAGGCTAATAGAATTTAACAACGATGTTTTGCAGTTTGTTCAGAATTTAATTTATCCGCTTAAGGCTAAAGAGATAAAAGAAGAGGAAGGGATGATTAATATTTATTGTGCTGATGTAAAAACAAAAGGTTTGTTAATAGGTCGGGATAGACATAATATAAATTCAATCAAGGGCATTGTTAAGAGGTATTTTGATGTTACAGAAGTCAAGGTTGCTTGAGATTATTAATTAATAAAATCTAAAACCGGTTGTAAATCTAAATTGCCCACCGATGTTTGCCAGATCGGATTACCGCTTTTCTGGGCAGAAATAATGACCTGTGCAGGCAAAATCGAATATTTTAGCATATTTTGATAATCTGGAGCTGAAGGCGAGGCATAATGTGTAGGCTCTTTATCATCTAAAGGCCATCCACCGCCTTGCTCTGCATAAACATATGACATCAGATAGTAAATATTGTTTTGTAGAGCTCGTGCAAGAGCAAAACCCTCAATTATATTGCCCCTTTCAGCAGCAATAGATGCAATATTGTATGAAAAAAGTTGAGCATTGGTCTCATTAAATTCTATATTCATTCCATCCCTTTCATTTGATGTATGCTGCAGCCAATGGGATAATCCATGGGCTAAAGGCAGATATGCGCCTGTAGGGGTGCTAAAATCGTACACTTCTATTTCCCGCTTTCCGCCATTATACAATTCAGCAGTCTGTGTTGTTCCTAATTTGAATACAACACCTCCATTAGACTCGACTCTATTATCAAGCGCTGACAAACCTACTATTGGAGTTTGGCCAGGTAAGGAATAAAGAGAAGATAATATTCCCATAATCTCAATTTGTTGTTCATCTACTTGTTCTTGCGTTATAGAAACTCTTTTTACATAATCCGGATTAATGCCGTTATTTCTCAATGTCCCCAACAAGCCATTGTAATGGTCAATTTGTTCTTCAAGAATTTCAATTAAACCAAGTTTAAAATCTCTTTCTTCTGGGTCTGTAACGTCCTCAAGGCTTTTCCTTTCGTTATTCAACTCTTCTGTATATTCGGTCATTGTGACTTCAAACCCTTCATTATTAAATATCAAAGAATTCTGGTTTAAATCTAATTTTGAAAAAAGCCTTTCTTGATATTTTCTTTCATTTATGTATAAAGAAGGTGTCAATCCTTGAGCTTTTAGTTGATTGTCATAAAAGTCTATTTTTTCTTCAAGCATTTGGTAGTAATCATCTAATTCTTCTAGGGTTATTTCAGGAGCTTTAAATTCTGAAAAAGTTGATGACGCGTAAGGATATGGATTAACAAACCGGTTTATACCTGCAATCTGTTGCATTGTTTCTAATGTTGATTTTTCGGGATTAAACATCGAACCGATTGATATTCCTCCCACTACAACAGCTACACCTACTATCCCCGTAGTAAAACCTTTGACAGCCTTAGAGAGCTTCATGAATATTAGCTAGGCTCGTACCATTTATAAATATTTTGTTCTGTATTCACTAAAAAGGGGTATATTTGTGTTAAATTATCAATTGTAGAAACTAATATTAGATATGCGGGCAGTAAGCTATTTTTCGCTATTTCCACCCACATTCCTTATCACTTTCTATGTTTATGTTCGCTGCCTTTGAATTTAATATTCTTTATAAGCTTCCCATGATTCTTTTTTATTTTAGATCCGTCAAAAATTAGGGTGTAAACCAATACACCTACAACTATAATTAAAATCATCATTAAAAGACCAAGGAAGAAGGATCTTGTTTTTTCTTTTTCCTTTTCTTTAACTTCTTCTACTGCCGTAGGCTCTAGAACTGTAGCATTATCTTTAATTTTTGCAGTTTCTTTAACTTTAGTTTCAATAATTTTTTTCTCTATTTCTTTAGGCTTGAGTGTAGTTATCGCAAATAATGAGAAACCAGGACTTATTGCTTCATATGATGTTTTATTGCTGCTTTCATTAATTTTTTTGGTACTAAGCTCTTTCCAACCATCATTATATCTGTTTAAAATAACAGTGTCTGCATCAAGATTGTTATTAATGATCCAGGAGCTATTGACATCAAATTCAATCTTTACATTGCCAATATCATTATCAGTTATTCCGTCAGTCTCAATCTCAACATATTGGTAAACATTTCCCAGCATTATATTTGAGGTCTTATTTTCATCTAACGATCTAATAGTTAAAGTAACCCTTTTCAGCTCTTTGTTTGCAGTAAATTCTGTTCTAGTAAATGCGATATTTTTCCTGTTTACATTTATTTTTGTTTCCTTTCCTTTTGGTATGGATGTATAGAAATGCGTTTTTTCAATTCCTGCAGAAGTTGCTGTTACGGTGCCACCTCCTCCACCTCCACCGCCGCCTCCACTGCTAGAACTGCTTCCGCCGTTATTATTGATGTTTGGAGGGTCGCATCCAGATGATGTATGTTCATTAGGATTGTTATCACAACTATCTGTCCCTGCTGAACATCCAGTTCCATAGCCATCTCCATCATTATCAACACAGAGCTCTTTTACTGCAGAATGGTTAAGTCCAGTAATTTTGTATCTTGTTCCTGTGTCAAAGCAAGTATAACTATTACTTGATACATTATTGCAGTTAATCAGGAGTTCATTGCTCCCGTCACATGCAGAGCTTATAGTGTCAAAACCTGTATCAGCATCTTTTATGCAAACAGCATCAACTGTTGTGTTAATTTTTTCAAGGAAAACTGTTTTTGTTTTATTTATTCCTGTAAGATCTATGCCTCTGATGGAAACTGCACCAGTTCCATTTATGCTTCTATTTAACGTAATGCTTCCTAAATCTAATGTATTGTTTTCATTGAAAGTAAAATTAAATTCAACTATTGGGTGTGTCCCGTTTGTTATGTTTATGAAAAATGTGCCGTTATAAAGCTTGGACAAGTTTGTCGTTCCATTTACTGTTATATTTATTATTGTCAGGGTTGTATTTATGCTGCTTAGATTTCCAGACAAGAAGTCATTTGTATCACTTATGCCATCATTGTCATCATCAGTATCATTAAAATCTGGATTTCCATCATTATCCAAATCCCTGACATCCAA
>JASMCJ010000001.1 GCA_030753365.1 Candidatus Woesearchaeota archaeon | reverse complement strand
AATGCGAGGAAGCTAATAAAGTCATTGGAGGCAATGATATTATTTATTTTGGGCTTAAAGACTCAAAGCTTGAGGAAGAAGTTAATAAGAATAAAACTAAGATTGAAAATAAGATAAAAGAGATAATAGATAAGTTCAAACCAAAAAAAATCTTTACTCACGCCTTCAGCGATCCTCACCCTGACCATAAAGCTGTTACCAACGCATTATTACATGTATTAGACAAAAACAAGATAAAATACGATGTATATTCCTACTGTGTATGGGATCCAATTGAAATGGACAAGAACAAGTTTCCTAATCTTGTTGTTGATATAAGCAAACATTACGGCACTAAGCTTAAAGCATTAAAATGTCATAAGAGCCAGAAGATTACTATGATTTCATTATTATGGAACGTACTTAGGAAAGATCTTTTCAATGGCATCAAGAACCATTGTAGGTTTGCAGAGGTGTTTTATAAAATAAGATGAGGAAATTATTAATCGCTTCGGATTCCTTTCTGCCAAGATGGGACGGCATTGCAAGGTTTTTGTCAGATATTATCCCTTCATTAAGCAAGGAATATGATATTACAATTCTGGCTCCAAGGTTTAAAGGCAACCTTCCTGAATACAAAAACATAAAGATAATCCGATTTCCTCTGTTAAAAATTATAAGATTAGGCGATACATATCCTTGCATTCCTAGTATAAGAAAAATAAAAGAGAATATAAGAGAAGCTGATATCGTCTGGACTCATACACTAGGCACTATAGGCCTTGCAGCAATTAAATATGCAAAGAAGTATAATAAGCCAGTTATTGCTTCTGTTCATTCATTGGAAGGAGAACTTATTAGAAAAGCTATTAGAAACATTTTCAAAAAGAGTTTATTTTACTTTCTGTATAAGACGGTAGGCATTTCTTCTTATAATAAATGCAATCTATTGCTTATACCTTCAAAAGAGGTTGGGAAAAGGTTAAACGAGGCAAAGATAAAAACAAAGAAGTTAGTGCTCCATCTTGGTGTGAATACAAACAAGTTCATTCCTTCTGAAGATAAAGCAGCTTCAAAGCTTAAGATAAATCTTAAAGCTCATACTAAGGTAATCGGCTTCTGCGGCAGGATTGGAAGGGAGAAGAACTTGATGACTTTGTACAAGGCATTCCAAAGGCTGGAGAGGCGCTATCCAAACATAGTTCTTCTTATTGTTGGTGAAGGCCTTAAAGAGCAAAAAAAGATTTTCAAGAAAGATGGAAAAGTTATTGTTACAGGCTCAAAGAATGATGTGGTTCCTTACCTCCAGGCAATGGATGTTTATGTTCTACCTTCCTTAACAGAGACTTCCTCATTATCAACTATGGAAGCCATGTCATGCAGTATTCCTGTTATTACCACAAAGATAGGTTATCCTAAAAAGTATATAAGAGAAAAAGTTAATGGTCTTTTCTTCCCAATAAAGAATGATTATGTGCTAAGCATTAAGCTGGACTCTCTGTTAAAAGATGATAATGTGAGAAAAGAGATGGGAAGAGAAGCAAGGAATACGATTAAGGGAAGGTTTTCTTTGGATAAGACTATTAAAGAAATAAAAAGAGTTTTGATGGAATATTAAAGAAAAGAAAACAAAGAATTCACATCATCCCAGGCATTCCTCCCATGCCACCCATAGGAGGCATAGCAGGACCATCAGAATCTTTTTCTTTGATGTCTGTTACCAAAGCTTCTGTTGTAAGCACCATGCCTGCAATGCTCGCAGCATTCTGCAATGCGATTCTTGTTACTTTGGTTGGATCAATAACACCTGCTTCAACCAAGTCTTCAAATTTGTCTGTTTTCGCATTATAGCCCATGTTGCCTTCTTCTTTTTTAAGCCTTTCAACAATCACAGAGCCTTCCTTGCCTGCATTGAACGCTATCTGCCTTGTAGGCTCTTCAAGCGCTCTTTTAAGTATCTCAACCCCTACTAGCTGGTCATTCTCAAGTCCTAATGATTCAAGCTCAGAGCCTGCTCTCAGCAATGTAACTCCTCCGCCTGCTACAACCCCTTCTTCAACTGCGGCCCTTGTTGCGTTTAATGCATCATCAACTCTTGCTTTCTTTTCTTTCATCTCTGTTTCCGTTGCTGCCCCAACATTTATCACAGCAACTCCCCCAGCTAATTTTGCAAGTCTTTTCTGAAAATCTTCTTTGTCCATGTCAGAGTCTGCTTTTTCAATCTGAGCTTTTATTTGGCTAACTCTTTCATCAACTTTTGTCTTATCTCCTAATCCTTCAACAATGGTAGTATTCTCTTTATCTACCTTTATTCTCTTAGCCTGTCCTAAATCCTCTAACTGAACATTTTCAAGCTTCATGCCCTTTTCTTCGCTTATTACTTTAGCGCCTGTAAGGATTGCTATGTCTTCTAATGTATCTTTCTGGTCATCGCCAAAGCCTGGCGCTTTTACTGCAACAACCTTGATAGCTCCCCTTATAATGTTAAGTATCAATGTTGCCAACGCTTCGCCTTCAACTTCTTCAGAGATTATCAATAAAGGTTTGTTTTGGCCAGCTACCATTTCAAGTATTTTCACAAGCTCTTTCATAGCGCTTATCTTTTTATCATAAATCAGAACATAAGCATCTTCAAGCATAGCATCCATCTTTTCTGTATCCGTTGCCATGTAAGGTGACATATAACCCTTGTCAAACTGCATACCTTCCACAACATCAAGGCTTGTTTCCATTGACTTTGCTTCTTCTACAGTGATTACTCCTGTATGACCAACCTTTTCCATTGCATCTGCAATAAGTTTTCCCACTTCTTCATCGTTGTTTGCTGAGATTGTAGCAACTTGTTTAACCTTTTCTTCTTCTTTGACTTCCACACTATTGCTTTTTATAAACTCAACAACTTTTACTGCTGCTTTATCAATCCCTCTCTTAACTTCTATAGGATTTGCTCCCGCAGCAACATTTTTCAACCCTTCTTGTACTATTGCCTGTGCTAACACAGAAGCTGTTGTTGTACCATCTCCTGCTATGTCTTGCGTCTTTGTTGCAACTTCTTTTACAAGTTGTGCTCCCATATTTTCAAAGGGTTCTTCTAAGTCAATCTCTTTTGCGATTGTTACACCATCATTTGTTATTGTCGGAGAACCAACACCATCATCAAGCACAACATTTCTGCCTTTTGGGCCTAATGTTACTTTAACTGTGTCTGCTAACTGATTAACTCCATCTAATAAAGACTGTCTTGCTTTTTCATTGAATATTATTTGTTTTGCCATTTTGTAATCACCTATTCTATTTTAGCCAATATATCTTTGACATTCATTATAACATGTCTTTCACCATTAACCTTCATTTCTGTGCAGTCAACATCTTCAAACAACACTCTGTCTCCCTGCTTTAATGTAATCTCAGAACTTTCACCTACTGCTACAATTTCCCCTTCCTGCAACTTATCTTCTCTTGCAGAATCAGGAACATATATGCCACCTTCTGTCTTTTCTTCAAGCTCTTTTGGCTTTATGAGCACTCTGTCTTTTAATGGTTTTATCATCATTTTCTAATCCCCCGTTCATGTTATTATTAGAATGATTACTCTAAGAAAAGGAGAATATCTGGTTATATTTAAAGGTTGTTGTGGATTAAACATAGAATATAATACATAAAGATTTAATTAGGAAAGTTTAAACATCCAAATTCTTTACTTCTTTTGCATGCTTTTCTATAAAATTCCTTCTTGATTCTACTTCATCTCCCATTAAAATGGTAAATATCCTGTCAGCCTCAACAGCATCTTCTAATGATATCTGCAACACTGTCCTATGATCAGGGTTCATTGTTGTTTCCCATAACTGCTCAGGATTCATTTCTCCTAAACCTTTATACCTCTGCAGTTCAACACTTTCCTCGCCTATCTTGCTTAATAATAATTTCAGCTTTTCCTCATCATACACATAGAACACATGGTTTTTCTTCTTAACCTTATACAAAGGAGGCTGCGCAAGATAAAGATGCCCTGCCTCAATAATCTGTCTCAAATACCTGTAAAACAATGTAAGCAGAAGGCATGATATATGACTTCCATCAACATCTGCATCAGTTGTTATGATTACTTTATGGTATCTTAACTTACTAATATCAAACTCTTCACCTACACTTGTGCCAAGCGCTGTTATTAAGTTAGTTATTTCCTTTGAACTCATTATTTTGTCAAGTCTTGCCTTTTCCACATTAAGGATTTTTCCTCTTAAGGGCAATATTGCCTGAAATTCCCTGTTTCTTCCCTGTTTTGCTGAATTATGAACAAATATTCCCGAAGCAAGAGCAAAATTATGGGTACCTTCTACTTCTAAATCGTAAACATCCATTTTTTTATTGAGTTTAACTATATCTTTTATCTTATGATTAAAGTTTTTTACTGTTTCTACCATGGCATTTTCATCGTTGTTAAAGAATCTTTCAGTAAAAGTCTCCTGTTTGAGCAAATTTTTATTCTTCGATTTGACTCTTTCCTCGTTATATTTATTTAGGTCTCCATAAGTCTCTAAGACGTTTTTCATAAAAGACGCTGTATGTTCAAAATAAGTTTGATTATACGCTTTCTTTCTTTTTTCTCTAAATTCCTTTGTCCACTGTTCTTTAGTCTTATCGCTTCTCCATTTTCTCAATTTAAGATTTTCCCATTGTTTCTTGGATAATTCACTAAGCTTTTTTTTAGCATTAGGATGTTCTTCAAAATATTTTCTTACTTCTTCGGATCTTCTTTTCCTATTACCTTCTTTCATCCAATATTCTTTTTGCGCATTATTTAACTTCTTCAATGATTTTTCTCTGTATTCTTTATTATTTTCATAGAATTCAATAAATTTCTTGATCATATACTCCTTATATTCTTCATTTTCCCATTGTTTTTTTGCTCTTGAAGATAACATTTTCTTCATCTTTGGAGTTGACATCATCCTACTTATTTTTGCTTTATATTCGGGTTTCTTGTGTGCTTCTCTCGCTTTTTGTTTAACATCTTCCCTATGTAAAGTCTTTTCGAGCATTCTTGCATGCATAAACAAATGTTCTTTTTTTTGCATCCTTATAATATTTTCAGGATTATTATTTAATTTGTTAAAGTCTATATGATGCTTATAATCACCTAAAGAAGGACTATATATTTTATTATTAAGATTGTATTCATCTGAGAGAATATGTGTAAATATCCATTTAAGTTTCTTAGAATCATAGACCATTTCATAATCTTTTATAGTAATTCTTCCTTCAATCTTAGATAACTTTCTATTCAGAGGCATAAGACTTATATTATCTCTTAGATTTATTGCTTCAGTATAATTCCCGTTTCTTAACATAAAATTATGACTTGGTGTGCAAGTTATCACTTCTTTATTGTCAAAGATTATTCTAACAACTTCAGCATTTACTCTGGTTTTTCTTGGATTTTTTATTAACCCTATACCTATACTCCCATCTTTTTTTATAGTATAACAATAGTTCTTTTTTCCTTTTTTATCTTCCTTTATCAATTCTTTAAAATTAAGATTTCTGCCATCTGTTAATGCAACTCTTGTATCACCTGAAAAACATCCGCCTGCAGAATCTCCTTCCACAAGATAAATCTCGCACTTAGATGGATCCTTATTAGAGCAATCCGCTAATTTACCTGGTAAAGCGCTTGCAAAGAGCGCATTTTTCCTTCTGACTAAATCCTTAGCTTTTCTTGCAGCTTCCCTTGCCCTTGCAGCAGAGACCATTTTATTAATAATCATCTTTGCAACATCAGGGTTTTCTTCCATAAAATCATTAAGAGTATCATAAACAACAGAATCAACTATTCCCTTAACTTCAGAATTTCCCAATTTTGACTTTGTCTGACCTTCAAACTGCGGCTCTGCCACTTTGATAGATATAACTGCGGTCAATCCTTCTCTTGTATCATCGCTAGTAAGCTTTCCTTCGCTCATTTTACTCTTTTCACTATAACTGTTCATAACTCTCGTTAAAGCTGACTTAAACCCTGATAAATGAGTACCACCTTCTATTGTATTAATGTTATTCACAAAAGAGAATACAGTTTCATTATAACTTTCATTATACTGTAAAGCAATTTCTACTATTGTTGAATTCTTTTCTTTTGAAAGATATATTACATTGTGTAAAGCGTTTTTATTTTTATTAAGATATTCAACAAACGATTTTATACCTCCTTTGTAAAAGAACTCATGCTCCTTATTGGTTATTTCATCCCTGATTACTATCTTCAAGCCTTTGTTCAGGAATGCAAGTTCCCTTAGTCTGCTTGAAAGCAGGTCAAAATCAAACTCACTAACAGAAAACATCTTCTTATCAGGCACAAAAGTAATCTTTGTTCCAGTCTCTTTTGTTTCGCCTTTTATTTTCAGCTTTGATGTAGGCTTTCCATAAGCATAAGTTTGAACATGAATCTTACCATCTCTTTTAACTTCAACTTCAAGTTTTTCAGATA